>JAAYAQ010000180.1 GCA_012719295.1 Candidatus Hydrogenedentota bacterium
CGGAGAATTCGACCGGACATCCCTGCCTGCCCCGGAGATCTCCGTGTGCGGGACCGCGCGGGCGCGCGTCACGCATTCCGCGTGACTTGCCCTGGGCTATTCCCGGTCGCCCTTTCAGGGCTGCAAGAGCACGCACGCGTGGCCCAAGGTCGATTCTTGCCCCGTCTTGTGTCCCCCGGCTGGCGGGGGTGGCCGCGAAGCGGCCGGGGGTGGATGGCAACCTCACGACCTTGGGCTAGGGAGCATGTAGGGGCAGCCCCCTGTGGCTGCCCATCCGGTTCGAACGGGGACGCGTTGTCGCGCCGCGGACGGCGCTTGGAACATGTCCTCGTTCTCCGTGGCCAATCTCGTATGGTTTCGCGTGGGATCGGCACCCTCGCGTTGCGTTGGCGCGGGATGCTCCCGCTATCCCGAGTCCCGCAGGGACGAAAGACAATAGCCCACCACTTCAGTGGTGGGAACCCCCGTATCCCTCAAACCACGAGTCCCGTAGGGACGGCAGATAATAGCGCGCCGAAATCGAAAATCCCTGTGCGGACCGTGTTCCCCGCTGGCGGGGGTCACCACGGGGGTCCGTGCGGCAGGGGCGAGACTCCCGCCCCGCGATCCTGGGCGCGGCCGGGCCGGAACGCCTTCACATGGAATCTACCGGCGCGACCGCGTATGATACCGCTATTTGGCCCGGATTCGTGAATCAGGTGAGAGCGACACCAATACAGGAGCCACCGCCAGACGCCTCCGGCGTTCCCGGTGCGGATTGAGCACAATCGCATGTTAGACGGCTATCGATACCTGCGCGAATCAGGCAAATCGGCGCTGGTGCGCGCGGGGTATGCGGATGCGGTAGCGGCCGCCCTGCTGACCGGCGAGGGCGCCGTTCCCGACAGCACGTCCGGCCGGACAACCGTGCATCGCTTTCCGTTCGAGGAGGGGGAGGGCATCGTGCGCGAATACCGGCGCGGCGGCCTCCTTGCCCGGGTGAACCGGGATGCCTATCTCACCAATCGGCCCCTGGCCGAGCTGCGGGTCGTGGATTATCTCTGGCGGGAAGGGTTTCCGGCGCCTGAACCGCTGGGCATCTGCTGGTGGCGCCGGATGGGACTGCTGCGCGGGTGCATTGCGACTAAAGCATTGGAAGCCAATCACTTACAGGATTTTTTGAGCGCCGGTCGGCCGCCTTCGCCGAACGTGTTGCGGCGCGTGGGGGAAGTAATCCGCCGGATGCACGCGCTGGGCGTATGCCACGGCGACCTTCAGGTGCGGAACATCCTGATTGCAGGGGAGACCCCCTATATCATTGACTTCGACAAAGCACGCCGGCTGACGCGCCTCACATCGCGGGCCCGGGCGGCCAACCTGTTCAGATTGCGCCGGTCGTTTGACAAAAACCGGCTCGAACCCCGATGGTATGATGCGATTGCCGAAGGGTATGGCCCGCTGCCTTATCATGCGCTTACCGCGCTGGCCTATACGGTCCGCTCCAGGTTGTCCGGCCGGGACCGGGGAAGTGATACTTAGACCATGCATACATTCACGCTGCCTTCCGAACCGATGATTACGGAGCATTGCGAAGATGCCGTTGTGCGACGCCGCGCCGATATCTCGTGTGCCAGTCTCCTGGAGATGATCTCCGCCGAGGGGGAGACACTGAAGGTCTCCCCGACGACGGAAACGCGCCGGGTCGACGGGTACGTCGTAAAGGCCTGTTCACGCGGCTCGGTGTTTGGGGTGCTCAAACGTACCCTGCGCCGCAACCGGTACCGGCGCGGCTGGGTGGCCGGCCTGTACCTTGAACAGCAGGGCATCGGCGCGCCGCGTGTCGAGGGGCTGGTCGAGAAGGGCCGGTGGGGCTTCATCAGCGGCAGCTACCTCATCATGGAATACCTCGACGGCGCGAACAATGTGGAGCGGTACCTGGCGGAAATGGTCCAGGACGGCGCGCCGGAAGAGCGGATCCGGACGTTTCTGGGCGGACTGGCCCAGACCGTGAACGCCCTGCGGGAGGCCGGCGCGTTTCACCGGGATCTCTCAGGAAAGAACATTTTTACGCGCAAGGGCGAGAAGTTCTACTTCATCGATCTCGACAGCATCGTGCCCGTGAAACGGTATTCGCGCGGCATGCACTACACGAACCACGTCCAGCTCTACGACTCGTTCTGCGACTATCTGGGCGACGACATGCTGGAACCCTTTATGGCGCAAATGCTTCCCGAGGGCCAGGATTACGCGACCTGGGTGAAACTCATCCGGCGCGGGCAGATGGAACGCCGTACTCGCCAGATCGAGACGTGGCGAAAACAGGGCCGCTCGCTATAGACCTGCGATTGCGGCGGGATGCGTGTGCGCCCCAAAGCATGTCTCGACTTCCTCCGTGAACAAAACGCGCGTTCGAGCGTAGATCCGGTGGAGTCGCACGCAGGCTGAAGCACGCGGAGATTCCTGCATCTCCAACCGGGCGCGGTGATCTTTTCCAGCCTGGAATGACATGGTATGCTGACGGATAGGTGTCTGCAGAGATTTCCCCGCACAGGGCAGTTCGTGCCCAGATGAGGCTGAGATGGCCAGCAACCGTTTCGGACGGCTCCTGCGTACAGTCCGCCGCCGGCTGATACTCAACGCGGGGCTGCATCATCTCACACTCTTTATCACGGGAGCGGCCTGTGTGGCGTTTCTGTGGCTTGTGCTGACGCGTCTCTTCCCGGTTCTGGGCTCGCCCCGGCCCGCGCTGGCGCTGCTGGTGTGTCTGGCCGCGGCCGCGGCTCTCGTGCGGACGTGGGTGAGGCGTCCCTCGTACACCGCAACCGCCCTCGAAGTTGATCGCCGGCTGGGCCTCGAGGAGCGCATTACATCCTCCGTGGAGCTCGAAAACGCCGATGGACCGATGGTTGAAGCGCTTCATCGGGACGCCGAGACGCATTCCGCCAACATCAATGCCGGCAAAGACTTTCCGGTCAGGATCCCCCGGCTCACCCGGTGGCTGGCCCTCGCCGTGCTGGCCTACGGACTCGCGTACGTCTTTCTGCCCGAATTCGATCTGCTCGGGCACCGGGAACGCGAAGCCGCCGCCCGCGAGCTCCGGGAGACCATGCAGGTGCGCGCCCGCAGACTGGAAGAAGCCGTGCGCCCCATCACGGAATTGCCTGAGGCGGAACGCCCCCCCGGCCTCACCGAAGACATCAAGGAAGTGCAGCGCATTGCGGAAGGTCTCGAAAGCGGGGAGCTGTCCGACAAGCAGGCCCTCGCCAAACTGACGGATATGGCGAAACAGATTCGGGAAGAACGCGAGAAGATGGCCGCCGGAATGCCGTCGTTGCGCCCCGGAATGGCTCTGGCAAAGCTGGACCGCACCAAAGAACTGGCCTCCAGCATTCAGGAAGGCAATTTCGAGAAGGCCGCCGAAAAGGCCCGCGAATTGCAGCAGCAACTTGCGGAAAGACTGGACAAAGAAGGCGGCCTCACGGACCAGGACCGGGAAGCGCTGGCCCAGGAGTTGAAAACGCTGGCCGAACAGCTTGGCGGCAAGGATTCCATGCTGGGACAGGCCCTCGAAAAGGCCGCCGAAGGCATGACCATGAAGGACGCGGAGGGGATGCTCGCCGCGCTCGAACAGATGCAGATGTCGCTCGAGGATGTGGCGTCGGCCATGGAACAGATGCAGCAGATGGAAATGGCGATGCAGTGCCTGAGCGAGGGCTGCAAAGCCTGTTCTGGCGGAGAATTCGATCTGGCGGCGTTTGGCATGGGTGGTTCGGGCCAGGGGACGGGCCAGGGCACCGGCGCCGGATGGGGGCGGAGGGGAGAGGGCCGGTCGCCCTGGAGCGCCGGAACCGCCCAGGGGTCCGGCCAGGGCATGGGCGGTCCGGGCAGCGGCCGCGGGGGAAACGTCGGCGAGTTGCCCGAGGTGCAGGCGGGTCTCAGTCCCACCTTCCTGCCCGGTGAGATGACCCCGGGCAAGGTCTTGTCCAGCATCATGAAGCATAACGCTCCGGATGAAGACCCCGAAGCCACAGCCGAGTATGTTTCACAGACCATCATCGAGGTGCAGCAGGCCGCGGAGGAGGCCCTGACAAAAGAAGAGATTCCGCAAGGCTCGAAAGAATTCGTTCGGCAGTACTTCGGGTCGCTGGAGCCCGATCGCCCAGCACGCACTCAGCGCGAATGAACGCCAGACAATAGGTATACAAAACGGTGGGGGTTACCCGGCGGGAGTTTATCGTCGCATCCGCCGCCGCATGCCTCAGCGCATGCGGCGTGCGGTCTGTTTCGCCCGGCCGGGACTGGGCGGCCTGGGGCGGTCCCGGCGAGCGGGACGGCGAGTTCATGCGCCCGCGTGCGGTTGGCGTCCATCGCGACGAAGTCTACGCGATCGATATCACGGGAAGGGTGCAGGTATTCTCCGCGACCGGGGAATTCCGGAGAAAGTGGCGCATGCCCGCGGCCGACAACGGCACGCCCACGGGGGTGACGTTCGACCAGGACGGCCGGGTGCTCATCGCGGACACCCACTACAGCGCCATTCGGGAGTATACCCCCGAAGGTGAATTGCTGACCGAATGGGGAACGTACGGGCCCGAACCCGGCAACTTCATCTACCCGACCGACATCGCGCGTCATCCGGACGGGCGTTCCTACATTTCCGAGTACGGCATGGACGCGGATCGGGTCCAGGTGTTTGATGCCGGCAAGACGTTCTTGTTCGCCTTCGGAAAGTTTGGCAGCGGTCCCGGGGAATTCAGCCGGGCCATGGCCATCGAGGTATTCGGCGACCTGGTGTATGTCTGCGATACCGTAAACCACCGGGTGCAGATTTTTGACCTGGACGGCGCGTTCGTGCGCCAGGTCGGGCAGACCGGGGGAGACGGGCACAGGATGAAATACCCCTATGACGCCGCGACCTTGCCCGATGGCGGCATACTGGCGTGCGAGTACGGGAACAACTGCGTGTCGCATTTCGATGCCTCCGGTGAATTCCGCGGGAGTTACGGCGGTCCGGGACGAGGGCTGGGCCAGTTCCACGGGCCGAGAGGCGTCGCCGTGAGCGCTGCCGGCAGGGTGTACGTGGCCGACACCGAAAACCACCGGATCCAGGTGTTTACATGGGCATGAGAGACCGGAGCAACTCGCTGCGTGGACCGCTGGGCGCGCGGCCGGGCCCGAAGGAGGATGGAGCATCGTGGACGTGATGCCTCGATTCATCTTCCCGTGGGCGCTGCTGCTGCTCGCGCTGCTCCCCTGGACCCTCTGGGTGGGCGCGCGGATGCGGTCGATGTCCCGCTCGCGCAAATGGGTCGCGCTGGTAATGCGCTGCCTGATTCTTGCCGCGCTGATTGGGGCGCTGGCCGGCGCGGAACTGGTTCGCGTAAACGACAAGCTGGCGGTGTTCTTTCTCCTGGATCACTCCAACAGCATCACGGAAGAGTTCCGGCTGGCCGCCGTTGATGCGGTGCGGCAGACCTGCGACACCTACATGGGCGACAACGACGAGGCGGGCGTCATCGTGTTCGGGGAACAGCCGAGCATCGAGCACAAGTCCGAGCCGCGCCTCCGCCTCGACCAGGTGCGCTCGTATGTGGGCGGTGAACAGACCGACATTGCGGCCGCCATCCGCCTGGCGATGGCGGCCTTTCCGCAGGGCCACATGAAGCGCATGATCCTGTACACCGATGGGAATGAGACCACCGGCACGGCGCTCGAGGAGATCAAACTGGCGCGCGCCGCGGGAATCGAGGTGAATGTCGCCCCCCTCGAGATTGGCGATTCGCCGGAAGTGCGCGTGCGCGCCGTGAATATTCCCGCGCGCGTGAACGCCGAGGAACCGTTCAAGCTGCAGGTGCTCGTCGAATCGGAACAGGATTGCAGCGCCGTCCTGCGCGTATACCAGCGCATGCGCGAAGGAAAACGTCTCCTGCAATCGGCCGACGTCACCCTCCAGAAGGGCGACAACGCCTTCCTGCTGCCCCAGGAACTCGCCCAGCAGGGATTTTACGAATACGAGGCCACCATCGAATCGGCGTCGGACACCGTTTTCGCGAACAACGTCGGCCGCGCGTTCACCGTCATCCAGGGAGAACCCCGCGTCCTCTACCTCGAAGCGGACCCGGAACACAGCACGCGGCTCGCCAGCGCGATGCTGCAGGAAGGGCTTCATGTCGTGATGGCCGACCTGGCGTCATTCCCCACGACCCTGTCGGGCTTTCAGGATTTCGACGTTGTGGTACTTTCCAACGTCAGCAGCACCGACCTGACCAGCGAACAGCTCCGCTCCCTGGAGGCGATGGTGCGCGACCTGGGGATTGGGCTGGTGATGGTAGGGGGGCCGGACAGTTTCGGGGCCGGCGGCTACTACGACAGCGCGGTGGAGCGGGCCCTGCCCGTCAACATGGACATCAAGGAGCGCAAGGTCATGCCCCGGGGGGCGCTGGTGCTGATCATGCACACCTGCGAGATCCCCGAAGGCAACGCGTGGGCGCGCGAGATCGGCATGGCCTCGCTTAATGTGCTCGCGTCGCAGGATCTCATGGGAGCGCTGGCCTATTTGTGGAACGGGACGGACGACTGGCTCTTCCCGCTCCAGCCCGTGGGGGACAAACGCCTCATGCAGGCCCGGCTCACGAACCCCCAGATCGGCGACATGCCCGCCACCGGCCCGACTCTCCAGATGGCCTACGACGCCCTCATCGAGGCCGACGCCGCGGCGAAACGGGTGGTCATCATCTCGGACGGCGATGCCCAGCAGCCGCCGCGCAGCCTGCTTCAGGACCTTGCCAAAGCCAAGATCACGGTCAGCACGGTATGCATCAGCCCGCACAGCCTGAGCGACCAGCAATCGCTGCAGGTCGTTGCGGAGGCCACGGGCGGCGAATACTACCTCGTCCAGAACCCGGCGAACCTCCCGCAGATATTCACCAAAGAGGCCGCGACGGTCAAACGGGGACTCCTGATCGAGAAAGAGTTCACGCCCCAGGTGCAATACGCTTCGGAGGTTCTGCGCGGCGTACTCGACAACGGGCTGCCCCGCTTGCGCGGGTATGTCGTCACCACGCCGAAAGAGAACGCCGTCGTCCCGCTGGTTTCCGACGAAGCGGATCCGATTCTGGCGCACTGGCGCTACGGTCTGGGCAAGTCCGTGGCGTTTACCTCGGATGTGACCACGCGGTGGGCCGCCGACTGGATGACCTGGGAAGGGTTCAACCGCTTCTGGGCGCAGACCGTCCGCTGGGCGACGCGCGACACCGCGCCGACCTCATTCCAGGTGAACGTCCGTGCCGAAGGCGGCCTGGGGCACGTCCGGATTGACGCCGTGGACGAAACGGGGCGCTTCGTCAATTTCCTGCGTCCGAGCGGCGTGGTCACGGGTCCCGCGCCGGATTTCGCGCGCCGCGAGATTACCCTTGCCCAGACGGGGCCCGGGATCTACGAAGGGACCTTTCCCGTCGATGAACATGGCGTGTACATGGTGAACCTGGTGTATACGCGCGAAGACGGCAGCCAGGGGATGCTCCCGACGGGACTGGCCCTGGGGTATTCGCCGGAATACGAGTACCACACCTCGAACACGCCCCTCCTGGAGCAACTGGCCGCGGAAGGCGGCGGCGCGCTCGTCAACCCCGGGGACAACCCGTTTGTGCACAATCTCGAAGCGTCCGCGACGATCACGCCGGTCTGGCAATACCTCGTGGCGTTTGCGGTGTGCCTGTTTCCGCTCGAGATCTTCGTACGGCGCGTGGTGGTCGATTTTCTCGCCCCGCTGGCGTGGCTTGCCGCGCTGCTCCGGCGCGTGCCTGGGCTCCGGCGCCTTGTGCCCGCGCCGGGCGACCGGATGCGTCCGTTGACGGGCGCCTACGGGGTCATGCGCCAGGTGTCGAAGACCTTTGTGTACTCCGTCGAGGGCGCCGGCGTCCTCGACGACGTCCCGGCGGTGCGGGAACGGCTCCAGGCCGCCGAGGCCGCCCAGGCCGGCGCTACGGACCCGGCCCAGAAACCACGGGGAAGCACCGATTACACGTCGCAGTTGCTGGAGGCAAAAGAACGCGCCCTTGACAAGCGGGCGCGGAAATCGCGGTCTGATACGACCGGGGAGAACGAGAAATGAACCATCCAGAAGAAGCAGCGGCCGGATTCCGCGACGATTTTCAGCGGCTGCATGAGGAGATCGCCAAGGTGATCGTCGGCGCCCAGCCGGTGATCGACGGCGTGCTGACCTGCCTGTTCGCAAGCGGGCACTGCCTGCTCGAAGGCGTGCCCGGGCTGGGCAAGACGCTCCTGGTGCGCACCCTCAGCCAGGCGCTGGACCTGCAGTTCTCGCGCATTCAGTTTACGCCCGATCTGATGCCGGCCGACATCATCGGCACCAACATCGTCGTGGAAGACGAATCGGGCAACCGCGAGTTCCGGTTCCGGCAGGGGCCCATCTTCGCCAATATCATCCTCGCGGACGAGATCAACCGTGCCACGCCCAAGACCCAGTCCGCGCTCCTGGAGGCCATGCAGGAGCACACGGTATCCGTCGCGCGCACCAGCCACCGCCTGGAAGAGCCCTTCTTCGTCATGGCCACGCAGAATCCCATCGAAATGGAGGGCACCTACACCTTGCCCGAGGCCCAGCTCGACCGCTTTTTCTTCAAGCTGCTCGTGACGTTCCCGGGAGGGGACGATCTGGCGATGATCCTTGACCGGACGACCCAGCGGGAGATGCCCCGCGGAGAAAAGGTGATGGATGCGGCGCGCCTGACCCACTGGGCGGGGCTGGTGCGCGACGTGCCTGTGGCGCCGCAGGTCACGTCGTATGTCGTGCGCCTGGTGACCGCGACCCATCCCGAGAACCCCGAGGCTCCGGAGATCGTCAGGCAGTACGTGCGGTACGGTTCGAGCCCGCGCGGCGCCCAGGCCCTGCTGCTGGCAGGCAAGGTCAATGCCCTGCGGGCGGGCCGGTTCAATGTCAGTTTCAACGATATCCAGAAGACCGCCCACTCGGCCCTGCGCCACCGGGTCCTGCTGAATTTTGAGGCCGAGGCCGACGGCGTCGCGCCGGACCAGGTCGTCGATGCCCTGCTGAAGACCGTGGACACCAAAGCGAAGGTAGCCTGAGACCGTGCCAAACGGGACCAAGACAGAGTCAAAAGCCCTTCTGGACGCCGATTTCGTGCGCCGTCTGGAGCGCCTTGCCATCGCGGCCAAACGCGTGCAGCTCGGGCGGGCCAAGGGGGAGCGCAAGAGTAAGCGGAAAGGCAGCAGCGTCGAATTCGCCGACTACCGCGACTATGTCCAGGGCGATGATCTGCGGCACATCGACTGGAACATCTACGGGCGGCTCGATGCGCTGTATCTGAAACTGTTTCAGGAGCAGGAAGATCTGACGGTGCATCTGCTGGTCGACGCAAGCCAGTCGATGGCGTATGGTGAACCCGCCAAGATCGAGTTTGCCGCGAAACTGGCCGCGGCCATCGGCTACATCGCCCTGATCGGGTATGACCGCGTGTCCGTGGAGGCGTTCGCCGGCGCCCGGCGCCAGGTCATGCGGCCCGTCCGCGGCAAGGGCAACGCCAACCGCCTGTTCTCGTTTCTCAGCGGCCTCTCGGCGGGCGGCCAGACCGAACTGGAAGACTCGTGCAAATCCTACGTCCTCCGCAACCGTTCCAAGGGGATTGCGGTCATCTTCTCCGACTTTCTTGACCCGGAGGGGTTCGAAGGGGGGCTCCGCCGCCTGCTGCAGTCGGGCTGCGACGTCTACGCCGTGCACATTCTCGCGCGACAGGAAATCGACCCGGAAGTGACCGGCGACCTCAAACTGCTCGACTCGGAAACCAGCGCCTGCACCGAGATCTCGGTCAGTCCGGCCTTGTTGAAACGCTACCGGCAGAACGTAGACGGCTTCTGCGACGCCCTGCGCCGGCATTGCCTCGCCCGGGACATCGGATACATGTTCGCGCCGTCGGACACGCCTCTGGACCGCCTGCTTCTCGAGGTCTTCCGGCGGGGAGGGATGCTGCAATGATCGATCAGGGAACCGGCCTGGCGGGTATGGTCGACACGCTCTTCATGACCCCGGCGTTTCTGTGGTTTCTGGCGGTGCTCCCCGTTATTCTGATTCTTTATCTGCTGAAACTCCGCCGCACGGAAGTGGTCATTTCCAGCACCCTCCTCTGGCTGAAGAGCCTCCAGGACCTGACGGCCAACGCGCCGTTCCAGCGGCTCCGCAAGAACCTGCTGCTGCTCCTGCAACTGCTGATTGCCCTGGCGCTGGCCCTGGCGCTGGCGCGGCCCTATCTGCGGGCCGAAATGCTGCCCGGACAGTACATCTGCCTGTTGATCGACCGGTCGGCCAGCATGCAGACGCAGGAAAAGGCCGGCACCCGGCTGGATCTTGCCCGGGAAAGCGCGCTCAGGCTGGTCAACGAAATGCGCTGGGGCGATCGGATGATGGTCGTCACCTTTGGCGAGACCGCCGACGTGCTCGTGGAGCTGACCGAGGACCGCGTGCGTCTCCGCGAGGTACTCGGGGCCATTCAGGCCACCGACGAGAGCACCCGAATGCGCGATGCGTTCTTCGTGGCGCAGTCGCTCCATCAGACGAACCCGGATCTGAGCGTGATCGTGCTTACCGACGGCAACGTCTCCGATCTGGCCCAGATTCTGCCCCGCTCGGAAGCCGGCGCGCCTTCCGCCACCGAAGAGGAACTGGTGCTCGAATCCCAGATGCCCGAGCTGGTCTTTTTCCAGGTGGGAGAAACGCGCGACAACGCCGGCATCGTCCAGCTCAGCATGCGCAAACCCAGCGACGAAGCCGGTGAACAGCAGACCTTCGCGCTGGTACACAACGAAAGCGCAAACCCGTTGCAGACCACCCTCACGCTGTATTTCAACGACGTGATGATTGGGGTGTCGGAGCTCGACGTACCGCCCGGCGCCGACCAGGAGGTCCTGTTCGGCCACGGCGACCTTGGGGAAGGCCTGCTGCGCGCCGAACTTGATACGCACGACGCGCTGGCGGTCGACAACCAGGCGTGGCTGGCGATCCGGCCGGCCGCCAAACTCCAGGTGCTGCTGGTGAGCGAGCCCAAGGCGACCAGCACGTTCTATCTGCAGCGCGTATTCGCACTCGACCCCCGCGCCGAGCTCGAAACGGTGGCGCCCTCGAATTATTTCGACACGCAAGAGTATGATCTCGTGGTATTCAACGGATTCGCACCCCCGTCGCTCCCGGCGGGGAGCCTCTTGTTCTTTAATGCGGTTCCTCCCGTGGAGGACCTGGATGTCCTGGGCGAATTGGAGAATCCCCCCGTGATCGCGTCGGAAGGCGAGCACCCGGTCATGCGCTACCTGAACCCAGCCAACGTGGGCATTGCCAAAGCCATCCGTCTGGGCCTGCCGTCCGGTGCGCGCGCCCTGGCCTCCACGAATGGCGGCCCCCTGATCGCCGACGTCTCGCGCGGTGGACAGCAGATCCTGGTGGTGGCGTTTAATCTCGAGGACTCGGACTGGCCACTGAACCTGTCGTTCCCGTTGTTCGTACAGAACGTGTTGAGCTGGACGCCCCGGGCCGCCCTCTCTGAAACGCGCACGACGCGCGCGGGCCGGCCGCTTGCCCTGCCTCCCGACCCGCTGGCCGAGAGCGCCACGGTCGCCGCCCCGGACGGCCAGTCGTACGACGTGCGGCTGGACCCGATGCGGCCATCGTATTTCGCCGCGACCCATCAGGTTGGGCCGTACCGGGTGGCGCTCGGCGGCCGGGACATGACGTACGCGATTAACCTGCTCGATCCGGTCGAGACGGCCGTGGCGCCCGCCGAAGCCCTCGAGATCGGCCGCGGGCGGGTCGAGGCCCAGAAAGAAAAAGTGACCGTAAACCGCGAATTCTGGCGATGGCTCGTGGCCGCGGGGATCGCTATTCTGGCCCTGGAATGGTGGGTATACAGCAGGAGAGCGTGGGTGTGAGATACAATCGCGTGTGTTGGGGACTGCTGGTCCTTGCCGCGGGCCTCGGTGTGCCTGCCGCGGGCCAGGAGTCCACTGTGCAGGACATCAGCATCGAGATAGGCACCCATTACCTCACGGCCTATCGCGACAGCTCGTGGGTGCCGGTTGACGTCGTGGTGCGAAACACCCGGAGAGACGTAACCGGCTATCTGGCGGTGCGCTTGTCGTCGGGGGGCAGGGCGCAGGCGCCCGTGTACCGGATCCCCGTGGACAGTCCGCGCGGCTCGACCAAGCGGTTCCGGGTGTACTGCTTCTTCGAGGCCACGGACAAGGTCTCGGCCATGTTGTATGACCGCGGCCGCAGCGCTCTGCCCCGGCCGTTTGAGGTGCAATTGCCCCCGCCCATCCTGGAGGAGGATTTCCTGCATCTCGTGCTCGACCTGAGCCCCGATGAGGGGTACGCGTTTCTCCACCGGGCGGTCGAAGCCCACGGAGAACAGGTCCGCGCGGTCCGCGAGTCGTTGCGCCCGCACGAGCTGGACGCGCTGCCGGATTATCCCCAGTGCTACGAGTCCTACGACGCGCTCCTGATCGGTAATCTGGATCCCACGCGCATCTCCGTCGCGCACCGGGAACTGATCCTGCGGTTTGTGCAGCGCGGCGGGACGCTCGTTATCGTCACGGGCGCAAACGCGCCGAAACTCCGGGGCACCTGGCTGGAAGAGGCCGCCGGGGCGGCGTTTACGACCGACATCTCCATCAAGGAAACCGAGTTGGCGGCGTCGGTGTTCGGGCCGGAAGCCGCCGCCCAGGCCCGTCCCGACTGGGAATGCGTGTTCACGGAACTCCGGCCCCAGACGCCCGAAACCCAGGTCTTCGGCGCGAAACGCATTCTGGCGACCCGGCGCCCGCTCGGCCAGGGGCAGATCATCACGCTGGCCATCGACGTGGACAGCAAGGCCCTGCAGCGCACCCCGGAATACATCCGGTTCTGGTCGACCCTGTGCACCCGTAAACAGCTCATGGCAGAGCCGTTTTTTCGGGAAGCCGCGTGGGCGTTCACGGCGATGATACCGCGTACCGCGGGTATCCGCGTGCATCCCCGGTCCTCGGTGGTGGCGTATCTGCTGGTGTATTTCGGCGTGGCCATCGTGGCCAACTGGATTGTTTGGAGCATCCTTAAACGCCGCGAAATGGCCTGGCTGTGCCTCGTGTTCTTCTCGATCGGTTTCACGCTCTACGCGATGATCGTGGGCACGGCGGGCCGCGCCAAAGCCAATGAGCTGCGCGAGGTGCAGGTGCTTCAGGTCCCGCTGGGTGGCGGCGCCTCGCGGCTCCAGACGGTCACGGGCGTATTGACCGCGCGCACCTTGCGGTTTTCGATGGCGGTGCAGCAGGAGAACATGCTGGTCTGCGACCTCCGGTCCATCCAGTCCGGCGCGATGTACGGGTATGGCATGCCCGCGCAAACCGGTTCGGCGGGCAGACGGCCCTTCGAATTCACCCCGGGCGCGCCGGGCGCCATCGACGATTTCGTCGTGGGCGCCAGCGAAACACGCTCCTTCGAAGGCGAGGCCTACATCCAGCTTCCGGGAGGATTCGAAGGGGAGCTCCTGCTGGACGACACCGGTCTCCACGGCACGGTGAAAAACGAGACCGGCATCACGCTGCTCAGTCCCAGCCTGCTGTTCGAAGGGGCCCTGCTCCCCCTCGAACAACACGCGAACGGCGAATTCAGCATCCATCTGACCCCCGAGCAGCTTTCCCGAAAGACCTCCTCCGTGGACATGTCCGGCTTCGTTCCCAACGCACCCGGTTCCCCCGTGGCCGTGGACCCCTTCACGGGACGGCCGGCGACCTTTATCGCGCCGCTGCTGACGGGAACCGCCCCGGATTATGGCGGCGGCAGCGGCGCCATCTCGTGGCTTCTGGGACCCTGCATCTGCGGATGGGCCGACGGCGCCATCCCTCCCAGCGTGGTCAGCGAACGCCCCTTCCAGAAACAGAGCGTACAGCGTTTTGTCATGGCCGACGTACCGGTCCTTCGCGCCGAAACGGTCGAGTCGCGCTGGCTTCCCCTGAACGCCGGCGCCCCGTATCAACAGGGGATCATGACCGAGCCCCAGCAGGTGGATGTCTCGGGCAAGGGCACCGCCGTGCCCGTGTATCTTCCGCGTTCGCTCTCCGTCGCGGCGGTTGAGGAACTCCAGGTCGAGTTCTACGCCGACGATACCGGCGGAAACACACGGTGCGTTCTGGAGCCTGTGGAAGACAGCCCACTCACCGTCCGGGAGCTCTCGTCCGAGAGAACGGAATTCATGGGGAGGCGGATGGCCAAGACGGTGTACGCGGTCGACGGCTTCCGCGAGGAAATCGCCCGGAACGCCCGGGCGGCGGGTGGCGTGCCCGTGGATGCCCGCTTCGGCTATCCCCTGTATCTCAGCGCGCACCTCGTTGCGGGCGCGCTGCCAGACAACCTGTCGGAAGAGGAGCGGCGCGAGAGAGAAATTCAGATCCAGAGGGAACGGGCTCTCACGAACAATTACCGTCAGATCTTTCTAACCGGTCGCGCGAAGGTCAAAATCTATGATCAGCGTGGGGGAGGGGATATCGCATGGCAATAGTCGAGACACAGAAGCTCACGAAACGTTACGGCCGCGAAGAGGCGCTCAAGACGCTTGATCTGCTGGTGGAAGCGGGCGACATCTACGGGTTCATCGGGCCCAACGGCGCAGGCAAGACCACCACCCTCCGGATCCTGTCCACCCTGCTCGCCCCTACGTTCGGGAAGGCCTTTGTCGACGGGTTTGACGTCATGAAACACCCCTACGAGGTCAAAAAAATCCTCGGGTTCATGCCCGATTCGTTCGGCGTGTACGACGGTATGCGCCTGGTTGAATATCTGGATTTCTTCGGCGCCGCCTACAAGATTCCGCGAAAAAAGCGGCGTTCCATCATTGACGATGTGCTCCAGCTTACCGACCTCGCCAGCAAGGCGGACGATTTTGTCAGCACCTTTTCGCGCGGCATGAAGCAGCGCTGCTGCCTCGCCAAGACCCTGCTGCACGACCCCAAGGTGCTCCTGCTCGATGAACCGGCCAGCGGCCTGGATCCCCGCGCCCGCATCGAGATGCGCGAACTGCTCAAAACCCTGCGCAAGATGGGGAAGACCGTCGTGATCTCCTCGCATATCCTCTCCGAATTGGGCGATATGTGCAACCGCATCGGCATCCTCGAACACGGCGTGCTCATCAAGCAGGGCAAGTACCCGGACATTCTCGATGAGATCCGCCAGACGCGCGAGATCCGGCTGGTGGTGCTCGAGGGCGCCGAAAAAGCCCGTAAAGTCCTTGAAGAGACCACCGGCGTGCTCAACATCGACAGTTCCGGCCACGAGTTTCAGTTCGAGACCAACCTTCCCTACGACGCGCTCGCCGATCTCCACCAAAACCTCATGGGCGTTGGCGCGAAGATCGTGTTTTTTGAAGAGGTGAAAGGCACATTGGAGGACGTCTTCCTCAAGGTTACGAAGGGGGGCCTGTAACCGTTGACGGACGTGGCGACAGAGAGGCCGGCGCCGGCCGCCGTGGCGGCCGTCCCGCGAAGGCAGACGTTCGCGGAGTTCCTGACGTTTCCCTCGCTGGCCATTCTCAAGCGGGAGACCGTGAACTACATGCGGCAGCGCAAAACCGCCCTCTGGCTGTTGCTGCTCGTGGCGGCCGGGATCGCTTACGTGCTGCACTCCTGGCCCGAAGAAGGCCTGTTGATCAACCAGCAGGCGGACAACCCGGGGGGTAGAAATGCCAGCCGCATCGTCTTTTTTGGGACCGGCCAGGTGTTTCTACTGGGCTGCATGCTGCTGCTGCCGCCGATCGCGGCGTCGGCGATCGCGTCGGAACGCCAGCAAGACACCCTGGTGCAGCTCTCGGTCACCTTGATTCGCCCCGAGAGCCTGCTCCTGGCAAAGCTGGCCAACACACTCGGCTTCTTCGCCATGCTGGTGCTCGCATTCACCCCCATCTTCGGTACGCTCTTCTTCCTGCCCGGGGTGGATGCCATCGAGTTTGTGTTCGTGGTGGTCACGGTATCCGCCACAGCGCTCGGATGCGCCGGACTGGGCCTCCTCGCGTCTAGTGCGGCATCAAACACCACCGCGGCAACCATCCTCGCCTACCTCGCCGTGGTTTTCTTCCAGACCTCGCCCTACGGGGTAATCGCGGGGCTTCTGCGGTCCGGGGCGGACGAAATGGCCGTGCCGGTCATCGCCCTGGTCATCTACGATGGGTTTCTGCTCGCCGTCTCGCTCGTGGTCGCACGGGCCCTGCTGCGCTTCCATGTGCACAAACCGGTGCGGGTGCACCAGGAACGGGTGATCGACGATGCCGCGCTGCTCCGGGTGCGTCGAAGCACGTACCCGTTTTATCTGGTCGACCCCCTGCGCCGGAAACAGCCCATCGGCGACCATGTCAACCCGATCTTCATCCGTGAAATCTTCTGGGGGCTCACCCGCAACCTCACGAACCTGATCCGGATCACGTACACCGCGCTGGCCGTGTTTGTCCTGGGCGCAGCCACCGCGGCGACGTTCCGGGGATGGTACTGGAGCACCCGGGAATGGATGGCGTTCGAGATCGCGGCCATCGTCATCCTCATCCCGCCATTTGTTGCAGGCGCGTTCGCCCGGGAACGGGAGGTGGGCAACCTGGACATGCTGCGGATGACCCTCGTGAAACCCCGCGCCATCATTCTCGGAAAGACCCTGGGCACGGCGTCGAGCGTCCTGTGCGTGTGCACGGCCGCGCTGGCCTCGTGCGTGGTCCTTCTCTGGCTGGATCATGAATCGTGGGCCTTGACCGTTCAGGGCCTCGTCTCGCTCCTGGTCTCGGCCTTCTACGCCCTCGCGCTGACCATGGTGGTATCCGTGCTGTGCGGAAAGACCGCCACGGCCATCCTGGCCGCGTATGGCGTCCTCGCCGCGGCGTTTGCCGGGATACCGCTGGGGCTGGCCGAGGCGTTTCCGTGGCAAGCTTTCAGCCGGTTTCTGGATCACAGGGATTATGCAATTAACGTGCCTCATTTTGATTTGAAGCTCGCGGCGTTTCTGTCCCCGTGGACCGCATACGCCACGGCAGAGAAGACGGACGCGGGGAGCATCTACTGGGCCTTGAATTGCGCCGTATTCAGCGTCGCGGCGGCCCTGCTGCTGCTGTTGGCCGCCCGCTTCTTTCGCAAGCGGCGGCTGCAGGACATCTAGATATGGGGCGGGCAGGGAACACCGGGGGCCTTCGCGGGATTCGGCGCAGGGCGGCTGTGGTGTGCGCATGAGACTCCTCTTTCCCTCATCGGTGATCGTGAAGCGGGAACTCTTGACGGCCCTGCGCCGCCGCCGGTCGGTGCTCTATCTGCTCCTGACCGTGGTTCCCTGCATGATGCTCGCCACATCCTTCTGGCCAAGGCAGGGCCTGGACGTCATGCAGGGGCAGGCCCAGGCGGCAACCATGACGCAACAATTCCTCGGGTTGTATGCCCTCACCCTGCTCGGGGTCTGTGCGCTATTGACGCCGGCCTTCGCCGCCGCGTCGATCTCCTATGAGCGCGACATGGACACGCTCGATCTGGTCCGCACAACGATGATTTCCCGCACGGGGCTCATTCTGGCGAAACTCCTGAGCGCGTCGGGCCTGTTTCTGTTGGTCGCCTTTGCCTCGGCGCCGGCGGCCGCCAGCCTGTTTTTCGCGAGCGGGCTTGATTGGGTGCAACTTCTCTCCATCGGCACGACCATCCTGCTCGCCACGCTGACGTGGGCGCTGGTCGGACTGGCCTGCGCGAGCCGGGTGCGCAACTTCATCATTGCCCTGGCGCTGACCTACGCCCTCATCTTCCTGTTGTCCGGCCTGCCCGAGGTGGTGCTGATGAGCGTGCTGAACCGTTGGCGGCGCGGATGGCTCGAATATGTCACTTCGATGGCCTACAAACAGGCGCCGTTCTGGTTGTTTCCCCCCGTGGTGATTGTGGGCCTCGTAACCGACCAGTTCTCATGGGAC
>JAAYAQ010000025.1 GCA_012719295.1 Candidatus Hydrogenedentota bacterium
CGCCTGTCAATACCAAAGGAGAGCCGAAGTCATGAGACCATTTCGTGCCCGTTTTCGATAGGAATGCTTCCTGCGCGGGACACGCATGCTTAACGTCCGAGCACGCCTCGCGGTCACAGGGATTGATGCATCAGAACATGCTCATGCCGGGATAGTAGTTCCCGTCGTTATCCACGTTGTGCGCTGGCTGCACGAGAACCGGCCGCGCAACACTATCTGGTCTCACCGAGGGAGAGTACGTTGGATATCGCTCCCTCGTCAAATGCTATGCGGTCAGCGCGGAGCTCTGCGTCCAGGAACACGATGCCTGCGTTCCGCGTGTCGCGGATGCGCAGATCGATCCCGTTGGCGCCTTCCAGAACGGCGCCCGCCATGATGAAATTCTGGCAATTGGTCAGGGTCATGGCCTCGCCCCGGGTTGTCTGGATGTGCAGGTTGGAGGAGCGCAGATCGCGGATATTCTCAAGCACAGCGCCCGCGGAAGCATTGAGGATCGAGACATTCTCGAGAACGAAGTTTTCGAGGGGCCGGTCGGGAAGGCCGCGCATGTCCAGCGCGGTCCCGCTGGCATTGGCGCTTACGTTGCTGATGATAATGTCCCGAAAGGTCGGTATGGGCCCGGTCACCGTGCCGAAATAGGCGCTGTAGAACGTCGTGAACGTCATCGTCTCGTTCTGCATTCGTTCGATGCGGATATCCCGGAGATGGATGTTCTCGACCATGCCCCCTCGCCCCCGCGTGGACTTGAAGTAGAACGCGTGATTCATGTCGGCGTGGTGATTATCGTGGTATAGAACATTGCGTATGCCTGCGGTCGTGAGGCTGCCCAGCGAGCAGGCGCCCCAGTATCCCCCGCTGAAACGGTTGTGGCGAACGATCACGTTTTCCGTGGGCCGGTTGACCCGGCGGCCATCGTCATTCAGTCCCGTATGGATGGCGATGGCATCGTCTTCGGTACTGAACAGGCAATGCTCCACGATGGCATTGCGCGAGGAATCGGGGCAGAAACCGTCTCCGTTTGGGCCATGCGTGAAGACCTTGACCCGGCGCACGAGGATATCCTCGCAATACACCATGTCCATCGTCCAGAATGGTCCGCTTTCAAAGGTAACGTCTTCGACGAGGATATTTCGACAGTGGATGGGCTGGAAGAACTGCGGCCGAAACACGTGGCCCATGGCGGTGGCGTCACGCTGTTCAACGGAGGTGAAGGTCTCGACCCAGGCCGCGTAGGCCGCCGCGGACATTTCCTGGTCCTTGAGGTAGTGCGGCCACCAGGGCGCGCCCTCGCCCACCAGACGCCCGTCTCCAGTGATCGCGATATTCTCGCAGTCCCGGGCGTAGAGCAATGGGGAATAGTTGAGCATCTCGATCCCTGCCCAGCGTACAAACACCGGCGGCAGGTAGTCCGAAGGATTGGCGCTGAAGTGGATTTCCGCCCCTTTCTCGATGTGCAGCCGTACATTGCTCTTCAACTGAACCGGGCCAGCGGTCTGCCAGATGCCGGGAGGGACAAGGGCTGTGCCTCCGCCCGCGGCATGGCAGGCCTCGATGGCCTGCTGCAACGCATGCGAGAAGGATGGCCCGTTGTTCTGCTGCGCGCCGTAGTCGACAACGCTGAAGGTGCGTTCAGGAAACGCCGGAGGGTTCACCTCGAGCATGTCGAAGGGCGGAAGCACAGGTTCACGGGATTCCGTCAGAATGCCGTCACGAACCAGCATCACTTCGCGCAGCCTCACCTCGGCGGGCAGATTCTGGAGCGTCAGCGTATGGGGTCCCGCGGGCAATTCAAACAAGGCGGGGACGTTTCGATAGCGTGGCTGCTCGCTTGTGCGGATGGGCCAGGTGCGCGTCTGCCCCGCGAGGGTGAAGGTCGAGTTGGATTCGTCCCGCAGCCCGAAATGGGGATTGTTGAACGGCGACACGACGAGCAGCTTGACCTCATAGAGGCCTTCCTCCGCCAGTTCGAAGGCGATACGGACGGCGTTGGCGCGATCTCCCGCCGCCAGTTGGGAGATGCCCTCGGCGCTTTGCTCAACGGCGATGTTGCCCTCAAGGGCGGCATGACGGATATCCAGCGGGATCTCCAGGAGGGTTCCGCCGGCGGAGCAGACGCAGGGCAGTGAAAGTGCAAGCAAGGCCAACGGAATGACAATAGCCGGCAACTGCCAGGTCGTTTCACTCAAGCGCACCACGTTTGTGACCTCCTCCGTGCCCGTGGCCGTCATTGGGCGGGACTCCACCGCGCACTCACTCCATTCCGTCAATGCGAAGACCCGCCGGGTTTCCCGTGGCGGCAAAGCATCTTTTCAACCACGCGAGCTCATTGCCGTTCGCATCCAGGTTACGAACAGATACGTCGCGATCCGCGAGAACGGCCAGCCATTGCGGCACGTCGCCGTACCGGAGGATGAACGGGATGACGGGAAGCGCATCGGGCGCTTCCCTCCAGTAGCGGTAGGTGTCGTAACGGCTCTTGCCGAGGTCGACGTCCAGGGACTGTATGCGCGCGTCCAGGACGGCCGCGAAAACGGCGGCGAGTCCCAAATGGCTTACCCCCCGCGTCTCGATTCGCACTGACCCGGTGTCCGCGCGAGGATCGTTTGCCAACGCCGCGAGGATATTTAGGATGTCGGTTGTGGCCATGCCGACCAGGGGACGGCCCCACACGACACTGTTGCGTTCCCACGCCCAGAGAAGAAAACTGCGCTGGTCTGCCGGGTCGTTGTACGCCGAGGCATTGTTTGCGATGTCATAGTGGACGAGGTCCGGCCCGATGAGCCCCGCCAGCCCGGCCAGGTCATAGACACCTGAGAAACGCACATCCGGCACCACCACGACATTGCCTTGTTTCGCGCGGTCGACATATGGGGCGGCGTTTTCGAGCCCTGTCGCTCCTTCTCTGGACAAGCAGAGAGTGACGGGCCATGGCGCGGAGGACTCTTCCGCGGGCCGGAATACGCGCGCCGGGAGACGCAGATATCCTTCCGAGGGAAATTCCACCTGAGAGACGATGGCCTCCCCCGCCTGTTCCGTGCTGAGCACCGTGACGCCGTTCGCCTCAGGCTTCAGCCCGTTTTCGAGGCCAAGCAGTCCGGGCAGGGCGGCCTTCATTTTCACGGCGTATTCCTTCAGACCGTCCGGGTCGGGCCTGGGCTGCTTCGCATGATGGTATCGAGCGTGAAACAGGGCGGCCAACGCATCGAATCCCTTGTTCTCGGGGTTCTTGACGGGCCATTCGTCGAGCATTTGCGGAGGGAATACGGTCACGATATCACCGGGCTCCGCGGGGATGGGCGTTTGGTGATTTCCGGCGTTCCGAAGCCACCGCTCCATCCACCAGTAGGTTCGCTCGCGTTTGTCACGGTCGTACGTGTGGCCGGTGGGCCAATAGGTGCAGCTGACGCGGTCCGGAAATCCGTTCTGGTGGAAAAGTTCCAGGATTGTGGGGAAGTTGTCGTGGGGAAAGTGGCGCGTCCAGTCGTTCATGACGAGATACTGCACGGGACGGGGAAACGCCAACGCGCTGATCTCGGGAGAGTCCGTGTAGGCCATGAGGTTCGGCCAATGGTTGCAGGCGCAATGGGCCGCATGGGGGAACAGGATCTCCCGGTAATCGCAGGTGAGCCCCACAATGGTCGCCGCCTTGATGCGATCGTCCAGAGCCGTCACCATCTGCGTCTGCAGCCCGCCGCCCGACGCGCCCGCGGCGCCGATGCGCTCCGGATCCACTTCCGGCAGGGACTGCAGAAAGTCGATCCCCCGCATGTTTGTCCAGATCATCAGCGTTTGATGGGAAAGGCCCAGCAGGAGATCCTCGTGATGGTTCTGCCGCGGCGACAATACGACGTATCCCATCCGGGCAAACGTGAGCAGCCGTGTCTGAACATCCGGATGGGCATGGTTGTGATCCCAGTGTCCATGGGGACAGAGCATGGCCGGCGCGGGCGTTTCCGGAAACTCTTTCGGCATGAACAACAGGGCCTGGGTATAGACGCCAGGCCAGAGGCGGTACTCGATCTTCTGGATGGCACACCACGGATGATCGATCGGCTCCGAGCGGTGCGCGTCCAAGTCAACGCGCTCCGGTAACGGCTCCAAGCCGGCATCCGCGAGGATCCGTGCGCGCAACTCCCGGTGGCGGGCAGTCAGCGCGTCCCCAGTAAGGACCGGAAACGGCTTGGGGATGCACATGGTCTCAAAATAGGCCGCCAAGGCCGCCGCCGCTTCGTTCTTGTCCATGAGCGGGCCGGCAGCCCACACCGGAGAGGCCAGCAACGCCGTGACCAGAACGGCCCCCATGCACAGTTTCCGGCAGGTGCGTACCCTCGCGCTGCTTCTCATTCCTCCCCCCTCTGGCGCGGCCCCAACAGAAATCGCGGCCCGGTGTAATCGCATCCCGCTCTCTTCGGCGGATGCCGGACTGCCTTGCCACGGGTCGCGCGGGCCCGCGAACTCCGGCCGTGGCGGGCGACCGGAGCAACGGAAGTCCCGTGCCCGTCATCCACGCTCTAACCACCCCGCCCTTGCCATCATACACACGGCGCCGGCGGAGTTCGAGAAGGACGCTGCAGGCACGGATGGAGAGCGAGAAGAGCGGTGCGGAAGATCACAAAGGCGCGGACAAGAGCGAGGAGACCCAGGCTGACGCCAGGGTGCTTGTCCGCCGTCATCGCCCGGGAACAGCTTGCAGCTTTCGGCCGCGCGCACTATCTCTACGATGCGGGCGCTGTTTGGCTCCGTGTTGACCGGCCGGTTCGGGCCGGACAGCGATGTGGATGTGCTGGTCGAATTCGATCCGGATCATATCCTCGGCCTCATTGCCCTCAGGGCCATGGAGCGGGTGGGATCTGCGCCGGCATCGCGTGTTCGTTAATCTTCGCGAAGCACGCCGTCAACTCGGGACCACAGGAGATCGGCTTTTTGACGCCACGCGTCAAAGGCCTCTTCGTTCCCGGGATACCTTTGGTAGTGTCGTTTGATGTTGCCGGCTCTGAAGACCGAACGGAGCATGCTGAGAACGGTTGAGAAGCGGAACTGCCCCGAGCACACCCCGCCCAGCATCTTGAAGGCCCAACCGAGCATTTCGGAGACGGTCATTTTCGCTTCGAAATGCCGGTTGGTGTCGGTGAGTGCCTTATCCGAAAACACGATGTCGTGCTTAAACATGAATTCCTGTTCACTCAAGGTGCAATTCACGGCGCCGCCAATCCAGCCCATGATATGAGCGAGTTTGGCGCCCTGGCCGCGCATGTATTCGGTATTGACCCGCCACATGGCACGGCGCGTGGCGGGTGCGCCGCTTTTGATTATGGGAGCGATGGTCTCGGCGGCGATTTTGCACAAGGTCCAGGCGGAGGTGACGCCTTCGCCCGAGAAGGACTTGGTCATGCAAGCGCTGTCGCCGATCACAAGGAATCCGTCCGCGACGAACGAGTATGGCGGCCGCCGGAACGGAGTTGTGCCCTGTTCTTTGTAGAGCACGTCGTAGTCCGGCAGCCTGACCCTGGAAATGAACTCCTGAAATGCCTGCTCGGCGTGCGCGAAAGAATGCGACTGGCCTATGCCGATGATGGCGCCGTCGGGATCGTGCTGTGGCGCGATCCAGGCTTTGTATGCGGGCCAGCCGCATGGCCTGGTCACTCTGTCCCTCTCAGGATTCTTCAACTTGACGTAACGCAACACGACATAGAATTTCTCGTGGTCCGCTACCTGGAAATTCTCCACGCCGTAACCGTCCTTGAGTCTGCTGCGCGCAGCAGAAGCGATGCCAGAGGCGTCGACCACAAGCTTCGCGGCGACGGTGAGGGGCTTCCCGTTCTTTTGCAGGAGTGCGCCGGCGATCTTCCCGTTACCGTCGTAGACAAAATCGGCAAACTCGGTATCGCAGGAAATCTCGGCCCCGAAGGATTCGGCCCAGCGGTTGAGCCTTTTGATGTAGAGCGGCATGTGCGACACGATGAACGGATACTGGGTTGTCTTGGGGTAATTGCTCTCAGGCGACAGCGTGAGCCCGCTCTGGAATTCGGTAACGTAGTCGTCATCTCCGGGCCGGGGTTCCGGCACACCGAACACCGGGAGTACCTCTTTATCGAGGTGAAATATGTCCAGCCTCCTGCCGAGAGTCTCCGAAGAAAGCCGGTCCACGATGAGCACTTTCATGCCCTGTTCCGCCATGAGCTTGCCGAAATAGCTGCCGGCCGTGGCGGCGCCGATCACAAGCACGTCGTACGCATCGTTCATCAGTGTGCCTCGCAGGTGTCAGATTCTGAATGGTCCACCCGTGTTTCATCCCCGCCGACTTGCGCGCGACGGCGACAATAGTGAAGCGGGCGTCGATCTGGACGTGCGACACCCGCAGGCTCAGTATCCTCACGTGTATGCGGTGATTCAAGTGAGTTGGCGGGAGCCTGAGCACGCGCAGCGCGGCCATTGGATCCGCCGTGAAATAGCATGGACATTCCAATTCGCTGGTTTGGCCTCAATATGGTCAGGAACGGCTGGCCGGGTGTGATGCTTTCTGTTATACGCGGGCCTTCTCACACACAGAAAGGCCAACGGCTCATTGTCGTAAGCCATTGGCCTGAAGTATCTTGAATGGTCGGGGCGGTGGGATTTGAACCCACGGCCTCCTGCTCCCAAAGCAGGCGCGCTAACCGGGCTGCGCTACGCCCCGATATGCCGAGGTCGGCCGATAGGATAGCACAGGGGAGCCTTGGGAAGCACGTGTCTTACCGGTCAGTCGCCGGCGGCAGCGGCGCGGGTGAAATCGGACGTTCGAAGCAGCGGCGCCGGGCGAATGGTGTGTGGGTAGCGGGGTTTCGCCGGCTTTATTTCCGCGGTTTCAGCAGGTAGACTACGCGCAGGGCCCCGGTGGGGCAGGCTGCGAGCGGGTTCGCCGCGTCTGCCCGGCGGGTAGTGGCGTTTTCTTGCAGCACAATCGTGGATAGTGAACAGGGAGTGTGTCCATGCGCGCAATACGGTGCTTAGTGATGCTGGTGCTTGCGGGTCTGGCGGCGAACGCATCCGCGTCGCCCGCCATCTATCTTGGCCCGGAGGCTTCGGATATTGAACGGGGTGCGGCGACGGATCTGCAGCGTCTTCTCTATGCCGCCACCGGCTCGCTGTATCCGATCGAGGCGGCCGAGACGGCGCCGGCCGGCGCCCAGGGCATTGCGCTTGGAACTCCGCAATCCCTCCCAAAGACCCCAACGGCGTGGCCCTTTGGTCTCGAGGAACCGGGGGCGGACGGCTACATCCTTTATTCAGAAGACGCCGCCAACGCGCTGGTGATCGTCGCGGGGAAGACCGCTGCGGCGGCGCAACACGGGGTATACGGATTGCTGGAGGCCCTGGGATTTGGCTTCTACACCTCGCAGGAGACGCTGCCGGACACGTTTGCGGACATCCCGGCGCTGAAACTCCCCCGGTTCAATGCGTCGGTCACGCCCGTGTTCAAGGTGCGCGGCGCCCTGCCGTTTTATGATTACCTGATGGGGCATTCGACCTGGGACATCCGGGACTACAAGACGTACATTGATGCGCTGTCCCGCATGCGCATGAATATGGTGGCCTTTTACGTGCGCGATGATCAGCCGTTCGCGGCGTACGAATTCGACGGGACCATCACGGGCGGCGAGCCTCTGGCCAGCATGGCGAACGCGAAATGGCGGGTGGAGCCCGTGCCGACGGGGGAATACTTTGCGGGCACGGGCCGATTCTTCGCCCGTGACACGTTTGGCGCCTCCGACGCGCTGGTGGAAGAGCAACGGCCCGCCATTGCGCAGGGGAAGGCGGTATTGCGCGAGGCCATGGCGTACGCCAGAAGCCGGGGGCTGGAGGCGGGCCTTGGGATTGAGGTGAAGGGCGACGCGATGGATCCGGCCGTTCGCGAACGCTTCGAGGCGCGGCTGCGCTCGATCCTTGCCGATTATCCGGACATCCGCAGCCTGTGGCTCTGGCAACCGGAAGGCCGGGCACTGTATCCGGGGGAGGACCCCGCGGCGCGGTCCGCGTGGGCATCGTACGTCAATCGCTGGAATGGTTTTTTCGAGGACGGAACGGAAGCGCGGCAACGCGCGGAGGCGGTCCGGATGGTGCTGTTTGCCCTGCACGGCCGGCAGCTCCTTGACGCGCTTCGCCCGGATGTCCGGCTGGTGGTCAGCGGCTGGGGCGGGGACGCGTGGCTCCGGAGTACGGACCTGTATCCGGCCATGGACGCCCTCCTTCCCGAAGGCGTAGTGCTCTCGGCCCTCGACAACCAGTGGACCTCTTCGAGCGTCAGCAGCGTCTATGACAAACTGTCTTCCGGGCGGGAATGCTGGCCGGTGATCTGGCATGAATTCGCCGGGGATCTCTGGATGCCGCAACCGAATCTGTACGACACGGCGGGAGCGTGCCGCGACGCCCGCAGCAAAGGCTGCGAGGGCCTGCTGGGCGCCCACTGGCGCACCCGGTCGGTGGAAGAAGCGATGGCGTACACGGCGCGGTTCGCGTGGAACCCGGATCTCACGCCGGAAGCTTTTGTGGAGGCCCGCGCGAAACATTTGTTCGGCGACAAACTCGGGGCGACGTTCACGCCGGGCCTGTTGCGGCTGCAAGAGCTTGGCTACCGGTACGTTGGCGGATTGGGTCAGACCGAGGGCAGCCCGTTCGTGTGGTCGGTGGGCGATGAGGAAAAACGGGCCCAGCTCGCGCAGATCGCCCTGGAGGTGCGCGACGCGCTCGGCGAGGACCGGACCCTGCTTCGCGAGGCGCTCAAAGAGATCACGGGGCTTGTACCGGTGCCGGAAGCCGCCAGGGAGATTGTTCCGGCGCTGACGCTGGGCGTAGGCGATGCGCTTAAGGATGTGCTCATGGGCAGCACGATCCGTCCGGACCGCGCAGCGCGGCTTCAGGCGGGGCTCTCTCTGATCGCCGCCGTGCTCGCGTACGACCATGCGGCGGGGGTGCTGGGACCCGACGGCGAGTTTGCGAAAAACCTGAGCGACCAGGACCTGGAAGCCGCGCTGGCCACGCTGCGCAAGTCGAAGCTTGCCGAGGCCATGTACGCTTACGGGCGCTGGACAACGACCAAGGGCCAGCTCGGGGTGTTGGCCTCGATGAACGGCCGGGCATGGGCGGATGTGCGGGCGCGACTCGACCTGCCGCCGGAGCGGCTTGTCGAGTTAACGCAGCCGCCCGCGGAGATCACCATCGAGCCCCGGATTCTGGTTCTTCCGGACCGGGTCATCGTCATGGGGCCGGGCGTTGAGAACGTCAACGTTCGCGTGCGGGCGCGAGCGCTCGGGACCTCGGGTTGGGAGAAGCGCGAACTTTACCCGATGGGCGAACAGACCTTTGCCCTCGCCTTCCCGGAAGAGGCCGCGGAATGGCCGAGTTTTGAATGGGGTGTCGAGGTGAGTTCGCGGTTCCGGACCCTATTGACGGCTCCGGAGGGCTTTCCGACCCGGACGTTTTCCTCGCTGAATGTGGTTGCGGCAGAGCCATCCGCGCCGGCGTCTCCGGCCGAACGCGAAATCACACCGGTTGATGTGACGCTGGAAGTGGTCCCGGACGCGTACTGTGTCCGTCTGACCTGGGGCGCACGGCCGGGTGAACTGTACGCGGTAGCCCGCGACGGCGCGGCGCTGGGGGTCACGCCCGACGGGTGGTTTGAGGACACCGCGCCCCCATCGGGTCATGAGGTGCGGTACAGCGTCACCGCGCGCGACCTGTTGACGGGTAAGAGCGCGGAGCGTTCTGTGCACGCGACTCTCCCGGAACTTCCGCTGCCTGAGCCCCCGCAGAACATTGCCGCCGCCACCCGCAGCAGCCGGATTGTGCTGGGCTGGGAAGCCGCGTCGCCGCTGGCGTCGGCCTATCGCATCAGCAAATATGACGAATACGACAACGCGGTCGAGACCATAGAGGTTGCGTCGGAGCCCGGCCATTACCTGCAGTATTCCGACGAGGCGTCCGCGGGAGAGATCTTCACGTACGAGGTCAGCGGCGTCACCCCCGACGGCCGGACGGGACCGCCGTCGCGGCGCATCGGCGTGATCGCCGCGGAATCCCCCATCACCCCCATGGTCGACCTGTCCTTTGAAGACGACACCTTTCTCGCAGGCCTGGCGCAGATTGCCGAGAACGCCCTGGCCCTGGGCGGCAGCGGCTGGGCCGAACTGGCCCCGCAACCGGAGTGGAACCCCGAGGATCAGCTCTCGGTTTCGATGTGGGTGAAGCTGGACGATCTGGAAGGGATGCCGGTATTGATCTGCAAGGGCGCCTGGCAGCAATCGGGGTATTTTCTGCAGATCTTCCGCGAACAGTTGCGCTTTTATATCGCGGGCGTCGGCACACTGGACGCCGGATATCCCAGCGCCGGAGAATGGCAGCATCTGGCCGCGACGTATGGTTTCGGGGAGATGCAGGCCTATATCAACGGCGAGCTTGTGGGACGCAAACGCGTGGCGGGCCGGCCGCGTCCCAGTGCCAACCCACTGCTCGTTGGACGGTATGCGCTGGGCGAGGACGTGTATTTTGTGCGCGGCATGCTGGACGACATCGTGATCCACAATGTCTGCCTGGCGCCGGAAGAGGTCCGGGCGATCTATGACGGTTCAAAGCGCGATTGACGCGACGCAGTCCCCGGTCCCCGCGATGGCAGCCCCGTATGAAGGCCAATGATACAGCCAGAGCGGAAGGTATCACCGTAAAGGAGGCGGCGGGCCAGGCTGTGCTCCTCGCCGTGCTTCTGGCCGCGGCCTTCCCGGGCGTGTTCTTTCGGGGCGAGATGATCTCCCCGGCGGATATCGCGTTCCAGCAGCCTCCCTGGGCGGCTTATGCCCCGAAGGACTGGGAAGGCCCCAGCAACCCGTTGATGGCCGATGCGCTGACCCTGTTCCGTCCGTGGTACACGATCTCCCGCGAGGCAGTCCGGTCCGATGCGTGGCCGCTGTGGAACCCGTACGAGTTCGCGGGCATGCCGCTGCTGGCCAACTACCAGAGCGCGGTATTTTATCCGCCGCGGCTGTTGCATATGTTTCTGGATGTTGATCTCGCGACGACGCTCTACATTCTTCTCAAACTCTGGCTGGCGGGTATGACGGCCTACCTTTGCGGGCGGACCATGCGTCTGCTGCGTCCGGCGGCCGTGTTCTGTTCGGTCGGCTGGATGTTTGCGAGTTACAACCTCATCTGGTGCAATTGGAGTCTCCCCGATCTGAGTCCCTGGCTGGCGGTGCTGGTCATGGGCAGCGAATTGCTGTTTCAGGGGCGGTACCGGAGGGGATTCTTCGCAAATGCGTTCGGCGCGACATTGCTCCTGCTGGCGGGGCATCCGGTCTCCGCGTTCACGATGGTCCTGGGACTCGGGGTGTACTTCGTGGTTCGGTTGGCCTTGGCGGCGCGCCGGGGCCGGCCTCTGCTGGCGCCGCTGGGGTTGTGGACGGGCGCGTGGACGCTCGCGCTCCTGGTCTGCGCCGTGCTTCTGCTGCCGTTTCTTGAGTACCTGGGGAACCAGTACCAGGGCCAGGACCTTGCGGCCTTCGGGGCGGAACGAGGGCTGCCCTTGAGCGCGAGCGCCGCATTCTGGGTTCCCCGGTTCTTTGGAACCGCCGCCGAGGGCAATTACTGGGGCGAACTCGACTCGAACCGTTACTCGATGATCTATCCCGGCGTGGCCGTCTGGCTCTGCGCCGCCATGGCATTGTTCGCCCGGCGTGAACGGGGGGAAACCCGGGCCGCGGCCATGGCTCTCGCTGTGGCGGGCTTCCTGGGCATTGCGCTGGCGTTCGAGGTCTACCCGATCAGCCTCATCCACGAGCTTCCGTACTTCGACGCCATCAAGCGCAGCTATCATGTCTGTTTTGCCGTATTTGCCCTGCCGTTGCTGGGGGCGATCGGCCTGGACGCCTGGCTTCGCCAAACCCGGCGGTGGATGCTCCTGCCCCCCCTTGCCCTGGCCGTGGCTGCGTTCGCAACGGTGGGGCTGGTGTGGCAGTTCAACGGCGCCATCATCCGGATGCGTGAATTGACCGCGTATCTGACATTCCAGACGGGGCTGGCGGCCGGTCTCGCGATGGCAGGTCTGGCGCTCCTCGCAGCCGGCTTCCGGCTCCGGCGCAGGGACCTGCCGGGATACGCGCTGGTGGTCCTGCTGGCGTTTGACCTTCTCGTAGCGCATCGCGGCCTGAATCCAACGATCGAGCGGGAGCACCTCATGCCCGAGACCGCCCTGACGCGGTATGTGCATGAGCACGGACTGGCCGGGCGTGTCGGCACCGCCGAGGGCGGGGTGCCCGGCGGGTTGATGGCCGCGTACGGGATACACGAGTGGCTCGGCGAGGACGGCATGTACCCCGAACGCATGATCCGGTTTCTGAAGACCATGGGACCCGAGCTCTGGAACGCCATGGAACCCGCCTGCGCGATTGGCTGCTATCTGAAACACCCGGAATTCGCCGACGCGTTTCCCGGGGACGCTTCGGAACGCCTGCGGCTTCTCGACGCGCTGGACGGTCTGGAGGTCTACGCCAAC
>JAAYAQ010000181.1 GCA_012719295.1 Candidatus Hydrogenedentota bacterium
CGCGCCAGGACGTCGAAGCGTTCCGCAACCGTGCTGGCGCCGGGTTCCCAGAGCGCGGCGAGGCGTTCGTCCGGTGTGGTGACGGTCACGCCGATGCGGGCGTTGCCGTTGGCGAAGATGTCGAGGTCGCGCAGAATCAACGCGCTTTTGGTCAGGGCCTGGACCCGGAATCCGTGTTCGAGGAGGATACGGCAGCAATCGCGGGTAAGTTCCCAGGTGCGTTCAAGCGGCTGCCAGCCGTCGCAGGCGCTGCTCATGAACACCGAACCGGGGGGCAGGCGGCGCACCTGTCTTTTCAGCACCTCGACCGCGTTGGTCTTCACGTCCACGAAACAGCCCCAGGGTTCCTGATGGGGATGAAACCGTTGCATGTAGCGGGCATAGCAGTAGGCGCAGCCGTGCGCGCAACCCACGTAACAGTTCAACGAATAATCGCTGATGCTGCACTTGTTCAGCACCGTTTTGCAGGAGATCTCGCGCACCACGGGGACCGCATGGCGCGATGGCATTGACGCGGCGGTATCCATGCAATCACTCTATCACCGGCGGACCGGGCACGCCAGTGGGCTCCCCCGCGGAAACCGGCCGACCCAGAGGCTCCGGTCCTCCCATACGTCTCATTCCTCCCCCCAATCCGGCCTCTTGGATTTCCCCCGGCCTTGCCGCATACTGAAGCCAATTCCACCGCACCTGAAGGAGAATCTCATGCTTCGCACTGCGCCCGCCATTCTGGTCCTGCTCCTGGGGCTCTGTCTCACGGCATCGTCCGCTCCCCCGGAGACCGTCGGGATCCCGCTGAAACCCGATCCGCCCATCGCGGTGGACGGCAACCTCGGCGACTGGGAGCGCGTTCCGAACGCCCGCGGCATCAGCGCCCCGGAACAGGCGGTCTGGGGGGCGAACAGCTGGACCGGTCCCGCGGATCTGCAGGGGACCGTGCGCCTGGCGTGGCGGCAGGAATATCTGTTCATTGCCGCTGAAGTGGTCGACGACACCATCCACCAGACCCAGCGCGGGGCGAACATCTGGCGGGGCGATCATATCGAGCTGTATCTCGACGCCGCGCCGGACCTCGACCCCGGGCGGGAGACCTTTGGCCCCGGCCAGTTCCAGTTGGCGCTGAGCCCGGGCAATTTCCAGAACTCCGGCGACGCATTCACGGATTGCCCTCCGGAAGCCTATTGCTACCGTCCGGAAGCCCAACCCATCGAGGGGGCGCTGGCCGCGTCGGTGCGTACCGCCGAGGGATACATTCTCGAAGCGGCCATTCCCTGGACGTTTTTCGGTGTCACGCCCGAAGTAGGCGCCTTCCTCCGCATCGAAGTGACCCTGTCGGATACGGACGGCCCGGAAGCGCGCCAGGAAGCCATGCTGGCCCTGTCGAGCGCCCCGTGGGGCCACAGCCGTTCGCGTCTGATTCCGGCGCTGCTCTCCGGGACGGATGGCGTCCCCCCCGAACGCGCCAATCGCGTGCCCCTGTTCGACGAAGTGCGCCTGCAACGGGACGAAACGAAGGCCATGACCATCACCGCGCCGCCCACGCCCGAGGGCAAGCTGGCCGTCCTCTTCCTGAAGGCCCGTCTCGATACCGGGCGCGTCGCGGGACATACCCCCGCGCTGCGGCTGCTCCTGAATGGCCAGCCGCTCACCGGCGAGCGCCTGGTGGACAAACCGGCGCGCGTCTTGTCGCGCAATGGCGCCATGTATTCGATGCACTCGGGCGAACGGCTTACCACCTACTACGCGCCCGACTTCGAGAAGGCCGACCAGGACACCCATTACGGGCTCCTGGAGGGCGTCAAAGCGTGCGAGTTCCAGCTCGACGTGACGGGCGTTCTGCACGAAGGCGAGAACACGCTGACCATCGAAAACGCGGCCGCCCCGACCGTCGAGCGGGTCCTGGTGGCCGGGGACGGCGCGCTCGTGTTCCGCACCCCGCCGCCGCCTCCCAGGCCCAAGGCCGGACCGCCCACGGGACCGCTCGAGGTCTATGTCCCGCTCCAGGCGCGCGACACGGCCTTCGACTTCCGCGAACTGGAGAATGCATGCATCGAAGTGACGGTCGCCGGCGAGTCGTTTGTCGTGGAAAGCCGCTTCTCGTGCCCTGAACCGGCCTGGAAGACCGGTTCCTGCGATTACTTCCGCCACAGCCGGAAGGTGACGCGTCTTCCCGAAGGTCTGGAGGTCACCGACACCTTTACCAACCTTACCGGGGGCAACCTTGCCCTCATGCACCGGCATGAGGTCCAGGTGGAGGGCCTCCAGGGCCTCTGGCTGGCGGGGCTGCCTCAGCCGGGGCTTGCCGGGAAGAGCGCGTCGTCCCACAACCCCACCACGTTTGGAACCACCTCGCGGGCCGGTGTCGGCCTGTTGCCGCGTGAAGACGTGTTTCGCATTCACGTGGCCAACTACGCCATGAATAACAGCCTTGGGCTGGCCGACAACAACCTGGTGCTGCCTCCGGGCAGGGAATACAGCGCGCGATGGCTTATCGTTCCCACGGAAACGCCGGATTACTGGCGGTTTATCAATGCCGCGCGCCGTTTGATGAACGCCAACTTCTGCGTCGACGGCGGATTCGCGTTCCTGCGCGCGGACACCATCACCGATAAATGGTCGGATGAACTGCTCTCAAACTTCCTGAATTTCAAAGATCCGCTGTACGTCTGCGCCAGTATCGGCCACCTGACGGTCAACGGCGAACCCTGCCACGGCACGGGGTTCCAGCAGGTGCCGCACGATTCGTTCAAGACCTCCTTCGCGCGGTTCCGCGGGCTCTACCCGAAGGCCAGATACCTCGTGTATTTTCACTGTTTTCTCGACGTCACCGAGGACGGGCCGGAGCGCTTCGCGGACGCCCGCACCCTGGGCGTCGACGGCAAACAGGCCGACTACGGCAGCCCCAAGCTGCGCCTGTTCATCCCCACCGAGACCAACAGCTACGGCCCCGCCGTCGCGAAGAACGTCGACATCATTCTCGACGACATCGGCGCCGACGGCGTGTATTGGGACGAACACGGATACAGCCGCGTCATGTACCATTTCGGCGGGCCGTGGGACGGCGTCTCGGGCGATATCGATCCGAAGACCATGGATATCGTGCGGCTGAAATCGTCGGTGACTCTGCTGAGCGAATCGTGGCGCGTGGCGCTGGCCAAACGGATCCTGGCCCGCGGCCCCCTGATCGGCAACGGCGCCCCGTTTACGCAGGCCATGGCGGATCTGCACTTCCCGTGTTTCGTCGAGACCGGCAGCATCACCAACTGCACCCACAACCACCTGTACTCGCCCATCGCGCTGGGCGATCATCTGACCGAGCGCAGTGAACTTGATGCGTACCGCGTCATGCTTTCCGCGCTCAATTACGGATGCCTCTATCATTGGTACAACGACGTGCTGGTCATCCCGACGCACCATCACCTCACCCGCTACATGTATCCCTTCACGCCGCTCGAGCTGCACGAAGGGTATGTCATCGGCGAGGAACGCATCATCACGAACCGGAGCGGCCTGTTCGGATGGGGCGACGCTTCCCGCCACGAGGTCCACGTCTTTGACGGCGAGGGCCGCGAAGTCGAGGGCTTCGAAGCCCCCTGGGTCAACCAGGATGGGAAAACGTACACGGAACTCCGGATCGCCGAGGACTGGTCGGCCGCGATCATCCGGAAATAACCGGGCCGCCGGCGGTGGCCTGCCGGCCCGAGGGGCATATGTTGTCGCCGTAACCGGCCAGGGAGGGTTTGGGCATGCGCGTGGGTGTTGCTGTTGTGAGCGTTGCCGCCGCGGTGGCCTTGTCTGTTGCCGCACGTGCCCAGGAGCCCGCCGCGCCCGGACCCGAGGTGCTGCGCGAGCAGATCCAGTACCGTCCGTTCACCATCCGCATTTTCGGGCCGAGCGACCTGTATTGGCAGAGCCGCATCGAGTTCACCAGGGGGGAAGAAGTGGTCTTCGAACACTCGGTGGACGAATTCGTGGAGGTGCTCAAGCGGTGTGCGACCGTCTGCGACATTGACGGCGATCGCCAGGAGGAACTGGTCCTGCAGACCTTCAGCGGGGGGGCGCACTGCTGCTTCTCCTATCTGGTGTTTTTGCTCGGGGAAGTCCCCGCGCTGATGGCTCGTTTCGAGGCCCAGGATTCGGGCGCCATGCTGAAGGACGCCGACGGGGACGGCATCACGGAGTTCCATTCCGAGGACATGGCCTTCGCGTATTTCGGGGCGCCCTTCGCGGCCTCGGCGCGCACGCCCATCGTCGTGCTGTACGACAACGGCGCATTTCATCTCGCCGAACATTTCATGCGCAAACCCGCACCCTCCGAGGACGAATGGAAAAAGCGCGCGGCTGCGGTGCGTGCGGACTGGGAGAATAGGGAGGTCATGGACATGACCTTTGACGACGAAGAGTGGGGGAGGGTGCCCCCTTCGCTGTGGGGCGTCATGCTGGACCTCATTTACTCCGGCAACGGCGAGCGGGCATGGACCTTCCTCGACGAACTCTGGCCGGGCGACAAACCGGGCAAAGACGCGTTCCGGAAAGACTTTGAGGCGCAACTCGCCA
>JAAYAQ010000026.1 GCA_012719295.1 Candidatus Hydrogenedentota bacterium
ATGCCATCGCCGTCCAGATCGAGCACGATCGGGTCCGATTGCTGCACGGCCGCCTGCTGAACCTGGACACGCTCCTCGTATTCAAACTCAAATTCCAGTTGGATCGACAGACTGCCGGCCTGCATCGTGGTGGAGAGCGCTTCCCCCGGCGGAGCCGCGGCATCGCCGCCCCCGAAAAGCCCCAGGGCGCGCAGCTCCTCGATGAACGCGTCAATCCGTTCCCGCAATTCACCGCCCCCCTGCACGAGGTCGTGCAGCAGGGAAAAAAGCTCGTTGGCGATCTCGTCCAGCTGGTCCAGCGCGTCCTGGGCGAACCCCAGAAACCGGTCGAACGAGGCGGGGTCGCCGTCCTGAAGGTCTTCCGCGGCCCCCGCAAATCCATTCAAGGCCGCCCCGGAGAGCTTGACCGACACCGAAAACCGGACGGCCATCTCCCGGCTGGCCTGCGCGAACGATTCGCTCCGGGCGCCCTGAAGCCCTGCGGCCGCGTTGGCGGTCCGCCGCTGGAATATCGCAAGCTCTTCGAGGCGCGATTCGGCCACGAAACTGAATTCAAGCTGTTCCAGGCCCGCTGCCGCCTGCGTGTCGCCGCCCTGCGCCGGTACGCCGGCGATGCGTTCCCGCACCCGCTGGAATTCCGCGGCGAGGCTCGCCCGCTGCACCCGGGCGCCGTACGTGACGGCGTCAAACGTGTCCGCAAGACCGGTTTCGGGACCCATCACCCGGCCCGCGCCGGTGTCATGGGCGGCCGCGGTCAACAGGTTGGGCAGGGCGGGGGAATCGCCCGGTTCCTGGCCGGAAGCCCGGAATTTCGGCAGCGCCGAACGGGTGAGGGGCTGGTTAAGTTGCGGAAAGGCATTCGTAGAGATGGCGGTACCCACGACAGTTCCTCCCGGCCCGTTCCGCGCACGGAACCGGCCTCCCATAGTTGTTGCCATCTCTGTGTATCGGCGGAAACCCCGCCGGGCTTTAGACACCAGGACGGCCGCGACGACGGGAGGGTGTCGATGAGCGCCTCCAACCGGCTCATCCTGTCAATCGTGTCAATCCTGTCGAAAACTCTTTCGCGCGGCCGGCAAGCCGGACCTCGGCGTGATGCAGGCGCGGCCTCCCTGCCACCCTCGCCACACCCCGGCATGCGAGGGGCTCCGCCCACGTATCCGGGAGTTCATGCCTTCCGGCAAGTGGAGGGGCATCCGCGGCTTGCGCTATACTCCGCCCATGCGCACGTTGGCACACCACCGCCCGTTCGGGATTCTCCACCGGTATGTCTTGCGCGAGATCGCGGTGCCGTCCCTGTTGGCGTTCGCGCTCATCAGCTTTCTGGCTGTCGGGAACGAACTGCGGGAACGCATCGAGCTGCTGCCCATCGAGCATATCTCGCTGTTCGACATCATCCGGCTGACGGCCTTTTTCCTGCCGAGCGTGGTCACCTTCATCATCCCCATCACGTATATGATGGGGGTCTTGCTGGCCTTCGGGCGTTTGAACCAGGAGAACGAGATCATCGCCATGAAGGCGGCGGGCATTCCCCTCAAACGGGTGGTGATCCCCGTGATACTCGGCGGCGCGCTGCTCAGCGTGGCGTCGTTTGTCATCCAGGACCGTATCCAGCCGTTCACGTTCAAGAGCGCCATGCTGATGATCACGCGCGAACTGCCGGGCCGCCTCACCCTCGACGTCCTGCCGGCGGGCGTCATGCACGAGATCCAGAGCGACCAGGGCGTCTGGCGCATCTACATCGAAGCCAAGGACGCCGAAACCGGCACCCTCCACAATATCGAGCTGCTGATGCCGCGCAAGGAGGGCGAGGCGTGGACCTTTTTCGCGCGGGAGGCCCAGATCGCCGCAACGGGGGCCCAGACCGAGGTCATTCTGCGCGACGGCTATTCCATCTATCCCCAGGAAGACGGGCAGCAACTGCTCGTCAGCGTGTTTCCGGAATTCCGTGTGCCCTGGCCGCAGAACCCGCCTGAAAAGTTCCCGCAGCAGCGCCGCACCCTGAACCTGGCCGAATGTTTCGCCGCCGAACGCGAGCTCAACGCGCTCTATGAGTCGCGCCGCACAGACAAGCTCAAGGGCGACCTCCGCGAAATGCGCCAGGAAATCAGCGAACGGTTCTCGCTGCCGATCCTCAGTTTCGCGGTGAGTTTTCTGGCGGCGCCGCTGGCCGTGCGGTCGCGCCACGGCGGCCGATCGTACAGTTTCGCCATTGGCTTCCTGATCCTGCTGGTCTATTTCCCGTTGAGCATACTGTTCGAGCCGCAGTCCCTGCGCGGTCTCGACACCGTGATTCTGCGCGGCATGGTGCCCAATCTGGTCCTGCTGGCCGCCGGGTGCGTCGCGTTGTGGCGGGTGGACCGGATATGAGACTGACCACCATCGACAAGTACCTGGGACGGCGGCTGGTATCCGCCCTGCTCCGCACGCTGGTGGCGCTCGTGGCGGTTTTCATGCTGATCGACCTGCTCACGCACCGCCGCGGCCAGATCATGCGGATGGACGTCTCGTGGGGGGTGGTTGGGCAGTATTACCTTGCCTACCTGCCCTGGGTGGTGTTTCAGGTGGCGCCGCTGTCGATGCTCGTGGCGGTGCTGATGGTCATGGGCGAAGCGGCCCAGACCAACGAGGTGACGGCCGCGCTCGCGGGCGGCATCAGCCTGCGCCGTTTCAGCCGCGTGCTGCTGGTGGCGGGCCTGCTCTTCTCCATCGCCTTGTTCGCCGCGGAAGAGACCGTGGGCGCGTATGCCGCGCAACACGCCGAGCGCATCGAACGCAATAATTTCTCCCGCAACCCCGACAGCGAACGCGCCGGCCTGACCTGGGCCCGCCTTTCCGACGGCTGGACCTGCCACGTGCTGAAATTCAACCGCGTCGCGCTGACCGGCGAAGGCGTGCTGCTCCATGCCGTTCGCGACGGGGCCATGCAGCACATCGAGGCCCGCCGCATCTACTGGGACGAAACCCGCAACCAGTGGATCCTCGAAGACGGGCATTGGCTGGTGTTTTCGCCCGGCGGGGCGTCGCTCGCCTCGCAACAGCGCATCACCCAGATGCCCGCCCCGTTCAGCGAACGACCGGAACTCCTTTTCGCCATGGACAAACCGCCCGAAACCCAGACCGCCCGCGGGCTCGCCGCGGTCGTGCGGCATGCCGCGCGCATCGGCGTGCCCGCCCAGCGGCTGCTGGTCGATTTCCACACCAAGTTCAGCCAGCCCGCGATTGCGTTCGTCATGGTCTGGCTGGCCATCCCCTTCGCGATCCGCGTGCGCCGCGGGGGCGTCGCCATCGGGTTCGGCGCCAGCGTCGCCATCGCCCTGGTCTACCTGACGCTGTTCGGGATCGGCGTGACGCTCGGCGACGGGGGCCGGCTCGCTCCCGTTCTCGCGGCCTGGCTCGCCAACCTGATCTTTCTCGCGGCCGGCATCACCCTGTTTCTGAAGACGCCCACCTGAGCGCCGCCGCGCCCCGGTCCGGCCGAATCCGGCGTGTTACGAAGGCAGCGCCGGGAGTTTCGAGGTCCGGTTTGGCCGGGGATGGCTGTCGACATACTGCTCGGCGGCGTTGTCCCAGAACATCACCTTTTCCTGCTGGTAGGCATCGCAGGCGAGCTTGGTGGCTACCTGCGCGCGGTAGGCCAGCTCCGGCGGACAGTGGCATTCGGTGCGGTTGCGGATCGCGTTGAGCCAGTTGTCCATGTGTTCTTCGCGCGGTTCGGCGGGGATCTCGAGGACGCCGTCGGTCCCGTATTTTTCTTTGAACCAGCCCTTGAACTCGTCTTCGGGCGTCACCTGGATTCCCGCGCCGCCGGGCCGCAGCGTGGCGAAGTGGCCGCGGATCATCGGCGGGTTCGCCTGTTTGTTCGCCATCGACGACGTCATCAGAATGCTGAAATCCTCCGGATAGTCCATTACCACGAGGAAGGTGTCGGGGACTTCGCGGTCGTCGTGCTGCACGAAGATACCGCCGCCCGCGGAGACTTTCTCAGGCGCCTGGCAGTCGAGAGCGATCGTCATCGGCGCGATGAAATGGTAGAGGAGGTCGGTCGCGATGCCGCCCGAATACTCCCAGAACTTGCGGAACTGGAAGAACCGGGGTTTCGAGAACGGGCGGTTGGCCGCGGGTCCGAGCCACTGGGGCCAGTCGATGTACCCGTCGCCGCCGTTGGGATCGTCCGTGGCATCCTCATCGATGGTGTAGTTCCATTCGCCGCCCTGGGGATTCTCGGGGCTCCCCGAGTTGCGGCTGTAATCCACCTGGGCGTAGATGATCTTGCCCAGGCCGCCGTCCTTGATGAACTTGCGGGCCTGCCAGAACCAGTCGTCCGAACACCGCTGCGCGCCGCACTGAAACACCCGGCCGGTGCGGTAGGCCGCGTCGCGCACGTCCAGCGATTCCTCGACGGTCAGGGTCACCGGCTTCTGACAATAGACGTCTTTTCCGGCTTCCATGGCGTGAATCGCGTTCAGGGCGTGCCAATGATCGGGCGTGGCGATGACCACCGCGTCGATGTCGTCCCGTTCGAGCAGTTTCGTGTAATCGTAGTAGGCGTCGATGTCGCGCCCGGTCGCGGCCTTGACCCGCTCCTTGCGCTCCTTCTGGCGGCGCGTATACACGTCGCAGATGGCGCGCACCGCGAGCTTCTGGCCGGCCTTTTCACGGTCGAGCAGGTCGGACAGGTGGCCGCCGCCCATGCCGCCCACGCCGATGATCCCGATGCCCAGCACCTGGTCCGGTTCGGGCGCCTTTCCGGTTGTTGGCGCATGCGGATCCACGGGGGCGACCTTCTCGCGGGCCGCAACCCGAAACGCCTGCGCGCCCAGTCCCGCCACGGCCGCGCCCTGGCCGGCACGGCGCAGAAAATCGCGCCGGTTGATGTCATAGTGCGATGGTGTATTCATTGCAGACCTCCTGTCACGGCAGCGGAAAAGACCCCCCTGTCCGGAAACGTTTACCTATGGATTCAGGTCGCGATGGTACACTTCCCCCGCGC
>JAAYAQ010000182.1 GCA_012719295.1 Candidatus Hydrogenedentota bacterium
AGCCACTTGCTGGCGTACGGCGCGGGGATGTGGCAGCGGCGGATGCGGTATCCTTCCCGCTGCTCAAACCGCGGATACTCCCGGCCGCGATCCCAGCACAGCAAGTCCACGCAAAAGCCCGCTTCCACAAACATGCGCAGCTCTTTCTGTAACCGGGAATCCCGCGTGCCGGCGTCGGTTCGCAGGACGACTATGCGAGGGTTTGCGGTGCACACGTACCGTGTTTGCGGCGAGAAAGCCCCTTTACGTTGTTGCGCTCGCGCTGCCCGCGAAGCGGCAGAAAAACTCCCCTTCGGCCTGCCGGGACGGCTCCGAACCGGTCCTTGCCCGGGGCATCCACGTGCTCCGGGCCTTCCCGGCGGCCCTGATCGGCCCCTAGAATAGCACCCTTCGGAGAGGGCAAACAACCGCGCGAGCGTGAATTGAACTGCGCGCAGTGCTTGTCGCATGCTACGCCCGTGAACGACTGACCACGGGAGACTGGGGTGACGCGACGAATACTGCTATGCGAGCCGCAGTGTGCGGGCTTTGTGCACGTGCCGTTCAACGCCGCGTTGCTGGCCACGGTGCTCGCGGCCTGGCCGGACCCGGAGGTGACCTTCTTCGGGGAGGCTGAGCATCTGCAGCGTGTCCGGGAATATCTGGAAATGCACGGCTGCGCGGCGGCGGAACGGGTCTCCTGGGCGCCCATCGACGTCCCGGTGCGCGGAGGCAACGGTTTCCGGATTCTCGGGAGAGAATGGACGTGGTGCCAGCGGGTGCTTCGCGAAGCCCGCGCATCGGACGTGGATTTCGTGGTCTTGTGTTCCGCGACGAACACCGGGCTACTGTTTCTCAAGCCGTTGCTGCTTTGCACGCGGTTTCAAAAACCCGTGGTGGCCGTTCTGCACGGCATCCTGGGTTCGCTGGAGCGTCCCGCTTCGCGGAAGCCGTGGTACTGGGCGCTGCATCTCAAACGGGTGCTGCTTCTCCCCCATCCTCGCACGTTGCGGTATATCGCGCTTTCGCCGTCGATTCTGGAACACCTTGCCGTGCGTTTTCCCGGGCTTGCGCAGCGTTTCCGCGCGTTTGACATCCCGTGCATGTGGAGCGCCGCGACTCCGCCGCAGTCGCCCCCTCCGGTGCGGTTCGGTTTTCTCGGAACCACGAGCGGTCCGAAACGGTTTGACCGGTTCTGCCGGCTCGCATTCGACGTTTCGGGGGAGGCGCCGGACGCGGAGTTCGTGCTGGCGGGCTTTGCCGCGGAGGACGGATGTTCCGTGGAACATTGCGACGCGGTGCAGGGCGTGGGCGCGCGTCCGCTGGACGCCCGGGAGTTCGCGGACCGGGCGGCGTCACTCACCTATTCGGTGTGGACGGGCGACCCGGAGTACTACCGCCTGGTGGCCAGCGCGTCGTTTCTGGATTCGCTGTATTACGGAAAGCCGGGGATTTACCTGAGAAATCCCTATGTGCAGCACTATTTTGACCGGATGGGCGATATCGGCTACCTGGTGGACTCGTACGAGGAAATGCGCGCTCTGGTCATTGGTCTGGCGCGCGACTTCCCGCACGAGCGTTACCAGCAGCAGTGCGTTGCCGTCGTTCAGGCGCGGCAGGCCCTTTCTCCCGAAGCCCTGGGCGGCGCATTCCGGGCAATCGTGGACGGTGCGCGGGGCTGATTGAAACGCGGCGGTGACATTTGCGGGGCCGTCAGGGAAACCGGTACCATGGCGCGTGTTCATGGATTGACACGAGGGGCAGGACATTGGCCAATCTTTGCGTCGTCGGGGCGGGATACTGGGGGAAGAACCTGGTTCGGACCTTCCACGAGCTGGGGGCCCTGTATGCGGTGTGCGACGTCAACCCGGCGACCCTGAGGGCGTTCGAGGAGCCGTATCCCGAGGCCCGGCTGCTTCCGGACATCGGGCGCGCGCTTGGAGACGGCTGGATAGACGCCGTGGCCATTGCCTCGCCGGCCGTGCTGCATTACGAGCTGGCAAAACAGGCGCTCGAGGCGGGGAAGCATGTCTTTTGCGAGAAACCGCTGGCGCTCCGCGTTTCCGAGGGACGGGAACTCTGCGAGCTGGCCGGCAGATACGGCCGCGTGCTTCAGGTGGGGCATCTGCTCGAGTATCACCCGGCGGTGGAAGCGCTGGCTGCGCTCGTGGCGCGAGGCGAGCTGGGTGAACTCTGGTATGCGTACTCGAACCGCCTGAAATTCGGCAAGTTCCGGACTGAAGAGAACGTGTTGTGGAGTTTCGCCCCGCACGACATCTCGATTCTGAACGCGGTGCTGGGCCGGGTGCCCGCGCGCGTGAACGCATTTTCCCAAACCTGCCTGACGGGCGGTGTGGGAGACGTCGCGCTGGCCCGCTTTGATTACGAGGACGGGCTGCGCGCTCACATCCACGTGAACTGGCTGAATCCTTTTCCCGAGCGCAAGGTGGCGGTGGTCGGCAGCGCGCGGATGGCCGTTTTTGACGATTTGGCCCAAGGCGCGCAGTTACAGGTGTTTGAGACCAGTCTGCGCCGGGACGGAAGCCTGCCGGTGGCGCTGCCGCTTCGCGGGACGGCCATTGACACCCCTGGCGACCCGCCCCTGCTGGCCGAATGCCGCCATTTTCTGGACTGCGTGGAACGGGACGCTCGTCCCCGCACCGATGGACACAGCGCGTTAAACGTGCTCCGCGTCCTGGAGGCGTGTCAGCACTCCATGGATGCGGATGGGAGCACCGTCGAGGTGCCGGAATTATAGGAAGTGAGACAGGAAGTACTATGAGCGAGTATTTTGTGCATCCCACATCAATCATCGACGAAGCGTGCGAGATAGGCGAAGGCACCCGGATCTGGCATTTCAGCCACGTGCTGCGCAACAGCCGTCTCGGGAAGAGCTGCAACATCGGGCAGAACGTCATGATCGGTCCCGACGTGAGCATTGGCAACAACTGCAAGATCCAGAACAACGTGAGCGTCTACAAGGGGGTCCGGCTCGAGGATGACGTGTTCTGCGGGCCCTCGATGGTGTTCACCAATGTGGTCAATCCCCGCAGTCACGTGAACCGACGCGAGGAATTCAGGGAAACGGTGGTCGAGCGCGGCGCTTCGATCGGGGCCAATGCGACGGTCGTATGTGGCGTGCGCATCGGAAGATACGCGTTTGTGGGGGCCGGCTCGGTCGTGACGAAAGACGTTCCCCCGTACGCCCTCGTGTTCGGCAATCCGGCCCGGTTAAAGGGCTGGGTCTGCTGGTGCGGCGAGCGGCTCAACTTCGGCGGCGGCGATGATGCGCAATGCGCCGCCTGTGGGCGGAAATACCGAAGCGAGGGGGCCGAAACCGTGGTGATGGTTTTTGAGCCGGCCTGACGAAGCAGGCCGTATCCCGTTTTCCTGCTTTGATTTTGCGGGG
>JAAYAQ010000183.1 GCA_012719295.1 Candidatus Hydrogenedentota bacterium
ATGTCATCGCTGATGACCAGACAGGCGGCGGTTTCATCGGTGAACTGGCCATTGCACGAGAATCCAAGGGCACGGAAAAACGCTTTTGACGCATCAAGGTCCTTGACGGGCAGATTCACGAAAATCTTTCGCGACATGGGGCTTCCTCCAGCGGTTGCGGACATCGCGTCATCGGTCTATCGCTTCAACGGGATCCAGATTTCTATGCCGCCCTTTCCGGTCTGTGGGTTGAACTGCCTGGAATACCGCTCGAAACAGGGGGCATCGGCAATTCCCAGGCCGGATTCCGGCGCCCACTGTGTCCAGATCGTTTCCATGGCGGCGGGAATCGTTGAAACATGGTCGTGAAACGGAAAGACGGCATAGCGTTGCGCCGGCAACCGTATGCACGTGAAGTCGCCGGGCAGGTTGTCCGCGTCTGCCACCTCGACCCCGGTCAGGTAATCAAACCCGGCGCCCGCCCCGTAATTCCAGCAGACGCCATACGTAGCGCTGTCGACCTGTCCGGGGATATCGCTCAAGCGGGGCACAAAACACTCCCATTGCTGGGGAATGGTCGGGCGGGACTCGAAGGTGTAGGTCGCATTCACCCCGGCGATGCTCCGTTCGGGAAGGTCTTCGAAGCGGGGCCGGCCGAGCCCGAGCGCCTGTGCCCGGATGCCCGCCTCCTGTTCACGCAGTTCGGGAGACAACGTCTCCCCGAAATCGGCGGCCTCAAACACGGGGCGGATCTCGATTTCGCCATCGTCTTCGTGGGGACTGGGGCATCTTCTGGCCCACGCGATGGCCTCATCCATCGAAGCGACCTTCCACAGCCAGAATCCCGCGATCAGCTCCGCCGCCGGTTCGAAGGGACCGCGAACCACCGTCCGTTCCCTTCCGGAAAACCGGACGCGCACCCCCGCGGAGCTCGGACGCAATCCCTCTCCGGCGAGCAACACGCCCGCATCCGCGAGCGCCTCGTTGAACTCGCCCATCGCGGCGAGGAGCTCCCGCGTGGGCATCTTGCCTGCCTCGGAAGCCTTGCTCGCCTTGACAATGACCATGACTTTCATGGTTTTCTCCCGCATAAGTGGATGTATTTCGCTGCTGGGACGGCGGTCACCCGTTCGGGCGCGCCGACGAAAGCACCTTACGGCCTCGGCCCGAGTATCCTTCTGGCAGACAAGTCACTTCTGCGAGACGCACAGGGCTTCCATGCGCTTCTGTATCTCCTCGGGTGAGACATTCTCTTTGGGTGAGGCAATGCTCCACACGTGTCCGAAGGGGTCCATCAGCTGACCCGATCGGTCGCCATAGAACTGGTCCCTGACCGGATGGAGTTCCGTCGCGCCGGCCGCCAGGGCTCGCTCAAAAAACGCGTCCACATCTTCGACATACACGTACAACGTAACCGGCGACCCGCCCAGCGTCTGGGGAGACTTGCCTCCGTACTCCTGGCATTCCTCCGAGAACATGATCTGCGAATCCCCCAGGGCAATCTGCGCGTGGGCCAGGCGCCCGTCCGGAAAAAGGAGCTTGTACTTCTCGATCGCTCCGAACGCCCTTTTGTAGAATTCGAGCGCCTCGACGGCATTTTTCATTATGAGGTACGGCGTTACCGTGTGAAACTCCGGGGGCACCGCTGTCGTTTCGGCCATGGTTCTATCCTCCTGTGCAAAGCTCTGGAAAATGTTGACCGGGTAGTGTCGGGAGAGTGGCGATGCAGGCAGAGGATACGCGCATTCTGCGCGAGCGTGTCGCGCCGGGCGCCTCTCAACAGACGGAAATCACCGGGCACGCGCAGGCGTATCGGTGTGAAACAACGTGATTCGGTACCGCGGAACGCGTGCACGACTGAGCGTGTTGCGTGTATTTCCCGCTTGTTCATCTGACGCACACATCGAGGTCCCTTCCGGCGTGTACCTCGCTGCCGCAAGCGGAACCCGCTCCTTTGAAAAAGGCTCTCCCGGACCGCGTGCCGTGACCTGCGGCGAGGCGGTCCATTCGTATATAACAAATCAAGACGGGCAGAATTCCTCAAACTGCAGCATTGTCGCGGCCGGCGCAGCCCTGGCAGACTTCTGGGCGCTCCCCCCCCCGCATACAGACGAGGGCGGGACATGGAAAACACCCCGCCGGCAGAGGTTACGGTCTGGCGTCAAGATCGGCGGGAGCGACGATGCCCACGCCCACATGGATGCGATCGATGTCGCCCACGAACGGGGTTACGAGCGCGATCTCGTTGCCCACCCGGACAAGCGGGTTGCCGGGGGAGTGCGGATAGCCCTTGAGTTCGAGCTGGTCGGTCAAGGCCCCGTCAATGCAGTAGTCGAGCTGGCCGCAGTGGTGAAAATTGACCGCAACGTGATGCCATTCGCCGTCCGCCGGGACAATGGAATGCGTGCCGGCCTGTTCGCCGATGCCGTACAGGGTGAACAGGGTTTCGCCCTTGTGGTTGATGCCGAGGCGCCAGCCCCCGCCGATGCCGAAACTGAAGATCGTCGCGCCATACTGCTGTTCCTGCTGGCCGTGGTGCCGAACCCAGGCTTCCACCACAAACGGCGCTGTGCGGAAATCCAGGACGCGGCCGGAATCGGCCACTTCGCAGCGCGCGCCGTGCGGCAGCCTCAGGTATGCGCCGCTCTCGCCCGGACCGCCCGTTTCGAGCGACGCAGACGGTTCCCCGGCCACCGGGACAAGTTGCAGGCCGGTCCCCAGGGCGTCCCGCCATGCAGCCTCGCCCTCGCCGTCGAAATCGAAGGCTACACGCGGCCCCGGAAGGACCGGGGCGGGAAAACGGCCCGCGCGAATCTCGGCGGCGAGCGTCTTGAGCCCCTCGGTCGTCCCTGACCACACTCCGCGGATATGGTCCAGGTTGATCGGGCGGTTGGTTGCCCGCCACGTCGCTTCGTACTCTTCCCACAGGCCGCCATGCCGACCCGCCAGGGATTCCAGCGCGGCAGCGGCGTCTTCACGGTCGAATTCGGCCCGTTCCATCGTTGCCCCGATGCGATGAAAGGTGAGGGCCATCTCCGCCGACGCGTTCAGCATCCGCGCGGCCAGGTCTACCGTGCGGACGTAGTCGGCGTTCTCCGCCGGTCGCACCTCCATGAGGGCGTCGTGGACGGCCCGGGTTTCCGCGTCGAGCGTATTCCAGAACGCGAGCGTCTCCTCGTTGGCGTCGGCCATGCCCCAGACCCCTTCGGCGGGTTCGCAATGGAACATGAATCGCGCCTGACAGGTGCGGCTCAGGTCTTCACCCTGGCACCGGGCCAGCCGGGTCAGCGCCGCGGCCAGGGTCTCGTCGCCAATGCCATAGAACTGGGTGGCAAATGCGCTCGAATACTCGGGCATGGGAATGGGCTCCGGTTTCCACGAGATCGCTCCGCAATACACCACGCCGTAGAAATTGAGTTCGCTCAGGTTGACGCCCGCCGCCCCCTTGTAGCCGTCGCCCCAGCTGCTCACGAAGTGCCCCGTGGCGCCCTCGCTGGCCGCCTGAGCCGCGAGCGTTTCCATGTTGCGGAACGAAGGCGGGCAGATCGGATACAGGTTGTTCCAATCCCACAGGCCCGACAGCGCCGTAAAGGTCAGCCCGCTTCCCTTGAGCGCCGTCAGTCCCGGATACGTGTCGCGCGGCGCATAATCCCAGAACATGGGCACGATGTCTTTGGGCAACAGCTCCAGAATGCCGGGATGGTTCAGGATGATGTCGGCGTACATCATCATGGTCTGGCCCTGTGATTTCACGAGCCCGTTCATCTTCGTGTAGTAGTCGGCGAAGACGCGCTCGATCCCCTTTTCGTTCACGGCCTCGGCGGAACGCCCCTTCCCGATCGCGTAGCTTTCGTCGAGACCGCAATGGAAATACGCCCCGCCAAACGCGGGGGCGATCTCGTTCACCATCTTCCGGACGAGATCGAAGGACTCCTCCGACGTGGCGCACAAATCCCCGCCGCCTTCGGGCATTTCCGCGAGGTGCCGGTATCGCGGTTCGCGCAGCGTCATCTCCATGTGTCCCAGCAGCTCGACCGTCGGGATCACGTCGATGTAGTACTCTCTGGCGTAGGCCACGAGCTCGCGGATTTCCTCGAATCGGAACCGGTCGTATTCCCGGCCCAGCTCGGGATCAAACGCGTAGACGAAATGGTCCGGCTCGATGAACCACAGATACGTGTCGATCTTGAAGCGCGCGAGTAGACGGATGGCCCGCTTGTGTTCGTCCATCGTGGGCAACTGATCGCGTCCGTAGTCCTCGCTGTATCCGCGCATGGGCAGGGCGGGCCAATCGAGGATGCGCATACAGGGAAGGGCCGTCAGCCCCCGCGCTCGTGCACTGCGAAGCACCTGCTCCAGCGTCATCAACCCGTAAAACAGCCCCTTCTCCGAGGCTGCGCCGACGACCACGCCGGAGGGGGTGACGGTCAGCGAGTACCCCTGGTCTCGTGCGGCAGCGGGCAGCACAGTGGCCGGAGCAAATGGCGCCGGCACTCCTGAAAACGAGACGTACAGAAGATAGCTTTCACCGGGCGCCGTCGCGGGATTGATGTTCAGGCCCAGCCGGACCAGGGTCTCGGCCAGACGGTCCGTCAGCCGCTTTATCTGCTCTTCCGCGGGGGCCGTCAACGTGATGTGAACCTCGCCCCCGTCAAGTGGGCATTGTCCAGACAGGGTTTCCAGCCTCTGTGGCCGGGGGAGCAGGTCGCGGAGGAGCGTGTCTTCGGCCGCCGCCCCCATCGAAATGGAAGCACAAAGAAACAGGATGAGGAGTCGGGTTTTCATACGGAGTACCTCTGGGCTTCCACCGCGGTGAGTGAAGAGACGCCCGCCGTTTGATGGTGTCGTTACACACGCGTTGACTGAACTCTGCGCTATTCCAGAAAGGCCGGCTCGCCCTGAATGGACTCGGCAATGGCCAGCGCCTTTTCCACCTGTTCGCGGGTGCCGCGGCAGATGAGCCGGGAAGAGCCCTCGGCCCCGGCAATCCCACCGGCCGCCGCCTGAAACACCGACGCCCCCGTCAAGAGTTCCAGGGCTTCAATTTCGGTCAGGATATGCCCGGTTACGAGGAACATGGACGGAATGTTGTTCAAACTCTCAACCGGTTCACGCATCTTGTTGGCTATGTCGATCACATCTCCCTGCACCTGTTTCTCCAGCCCGATCGGGATCACCAGGTGCGCCTTCCGGGACACGACCACCGGGTAGACCTTGCCGGTTGTGCCGGCGCTGCTGTTCGGGCCGCCGCCGATCAGCACGCCCGCGGTCTTGTGTTCCCGGTCCAGGGCATTTGCGCCCTTGATAACCACATCCCCCGCTTTCAGCGCGTTCAAGGCATCGTCCATGCTCATACCGGTCTGCACCTGTCCGTTCACCAGCACGATATCTTCGATGCGTTCGCCGGGTTCAGGCGCCTGGCCGCCCTTCGCGGGTCCCGTCCATCCGATAACGTACGCGCCATGGGCGATCTTCTGACCGGTCAGTTCCTCGGCCACATAGGTATTGGTTGTACCCCGGGCGATGACGACCATGCCGTCCTGAAGAGCCTGCTTCACGACGGGCATTTCGGAAACGGCTTTGGCAATGAGCCGTTTCCCCTCCGAAACCGTCAGGATGACCTGCGCCTGCACGCTGTCCGCAGCTGCTGAACCGGATTCGCCCGCCCCGGCGACTCCGGCAACGGCCAGCATCACCAGCATTCCTCCAAAGAGCACATTACGCATGAGTCCCTTGCCTCCCAGTCACTCTGTTGTTCTTCGCGCGCCTGGTTGTATCCCGGCAGCGCACACCGCTGATGATACCATGACGTGTTCCGTTTTCTTCCTCTCCGTACCCGGTTCCCCTATTCGGACCCGCTGTCGCAGAGGTCCTCACGACGGTATACGCGCAGGCTTCGCAATGGGCGCAGCAGCAATGAAGAATACAGTTGTCGATGAACAGCCCGTCGTAACCCGGCTCCGCATGGTTCCCGGGGTCATCCCCTCATTCCCGGATCGGTTGCCCTTCGTGTGGCGCTGCTGATCTGAGCTTTCGCAGCTTTTTTCCGATAGCATCCAGTCTGGCCGCTCCTTCCGACAATGTCGGGCAAATCCATCCGCCTTCGTCGAACTCGTTCCAGGCGTAGATGAGCACGGTATTGGCCTTCGCGGTCTCCGGATGGGTTCTGCACCATGTAATCGCCTTTTCAAGATGCTCGCCCAACTCGTCGGGGGCAGGCGCCTCATAGTACTCCTGAATGTTCCCGTCCTTCACCCACGGTACGGGCGTCTCGACCCGGGGCCGCATGTCCCAGCCCGCGGTCACAAGCGGCACCACGTCGCAGCCCGTGGCCCCGAACGCGTCCCACCATCGTTGGGTGTGGGCCGCGAGTTCCGCATACGGCGCGGCCCGGCCGCCCGCGTTTGACGCATAGGCGCCGATGGCGTCCAGCCCCAGCGTCGCGGCCTGCTCTTTAAGGGTCTCCGGCGACCATCCCTGCGCAACGATGTAGGGATTGCCCGCGCCGGCCGCCTGTGCGCGGGCGCGGAGCTCCTGAAACGCCGCGCGCGCTTCCTCCCACGACGCGAACCGGCCCGGCCCGACCAGCCCGTCCACGGAATAGAGGTAGATCAGTGGCCGCCCGTCCGCAACACACTGGTACGACGCTTCCCTGAAGTACTCGACATAGCGCCGGACCTTCGCCGGCCAGGCCTCGCGGCCTCCTCCGCCTTCCCATCCTCCCTGCAGGTTGAGGCAAAAGTTGACCCGGTGCTTCTGTTCGCTCGCCAGATAGAGTTTCAGGACAAGACTGAGAGCGTTATCTTCCGGATAGATCACGAAGGCCCAGTAATCCAGCCCGGCCTGGTGCGCGAAGGCAATCTCCTGCTCCATAATCTCCGGCGTAGTTCCACGAACTTCCACGGCGTTCTCGCCGGTCACCCTGCCGAAAAACGGGAGGCGGTAATGCCAGTGGGCCGGGGCCAGGGTCTTTTCGACGATGAGCCCGACCTCGGACGCCGGGCCGTGCCAGGCGTCCCAGCGGATCGCGCCGACCAGAACGCGGCCAGGTTCGGGCGGCGCGGTCACAACGCCTGCCGAGGCCCACGCCGAGACCGCGCAACCCAGCAGAAATGCCGCTGCGCCCCTCATGCCGGTCTCGTCTCTTCCGCGTCCCGGTACATCTGCCAGAACAGAATCCACGGGTCCAGGTGTATCGTCTCGCCGTAATCGTGGACCTTGAACACGAAATGGCTGTGGTCGACGCTGCCTGACAGCACACCCGCCCCTTTGGCGAATTGGACGCCCTTCCTGAGCGGCGCATGCTCGTCGACCGTCAACTCGGTCATGTGGTGGGCCTGGATAATCCATTCGGCGCCGTTGGGCCACCGGTGAATGCCCCGCCAGCGGTTGTTGTTGTGGCCCATGTTCAGGCTGTTGAAATAGAAATGGTCGTCGATGTCAAACGGCGTCCACAACGGGGTGCCCGGCGCGTGATTGATGTCGAGGCCCCCGTGCGCGGAAGCCCCGTTGTAGGCGCCAAGCCAGCAGTCCTCCCCCCGGTAACAATCGATGATCTTCAGCCCGCCCTCCGGCAACGGGCACCAGGGATGAAGCGTTTCAGGACAAATGCGGAGCGCGGCATCCTGAAGTGCGAACCGGGCGTGTTTACGCGGACGGCACTCGCCGTGCTCCTCCAGCAGAAACGCGAAGATGTCCTGAACGGCATCGAACCACAACCGCACGCCGTCTATCTCCCACGGCTCGTAAAAACTCCGTTGCGTAGACACCTCGCGCTCGAGCCGGTGTTCCCGGCCGTTGACTCGCAGCACGCAGTCAAACGTGTAATCCGTGCGTCCCCGGTGTTCCTCGACCTTCAGCTCTTTCAACGTAGTGCGCAGGATGCGCGCGCTGGTTGCGACCAGTTCGATGCGCACAATGTCCCCAGAACTCAGCTCAAAATCGACCGCCTCGCCGCGATTCATCTCCAGTGCCGTCAGGGTGTCTTTCGCTTTGATCCTCAAGGCTGCTTGTTCGTTCACCGTGGCGCTGGCGGTTTGTCCGGGTTTCGGCAACGCTCCGGGCGGGGAACCCTGTCCCCAGGCACTCGCCGCGCTTGCCAACGCGGTGATCGCCGGCAACGTTTTCAGAAATGCTCGACGCTTCATGGCATGCTTCCTTCTACCCGGTCTCAGGCCGCAAGCGGCCCTCGTGATCATTGCCGGAAAACCCGGTGCGCCGCGATGAAATCCGGTTGGCGCACACCGGCAGACCGGGCACTCCGGCCCCGGCGGGTCTCTTCATTCGCCCCCTATCGTCCCGGCTTTTCGAGCACCAGCACTTCCTTCCCGTTCTTGAAAATACGTACCGCGCCCGTTGACTGTGAAATCACGATGCTGAGGGCTTTCGTGTGTGCCGTGATCGACATCGCCGCCACATGGCGGGTGCCCAGACCGGACGGCAGGGTAGCGCTTTCCGGGTCCGTGTGGAGGCAGGCGCCCGCCGCCATAATCACGCCGTCGCCCCGGATCAAAAAAGCGCCATCGATCGCGGCGAACTCCTTGATCGTCTCTTCGAGACTGGGGTCCAGCACGTTGCGCTCGTCCTCGGCATAGCCTTTGAAGGGATTGATCACGATCTGACTGGATCGTTGCGCGACGCCGTCGGAATCTCCGAGAACAAAAATCGTGCCCACCGGTTTGCCTTCACGGCCCTCGGCAGCCAGGCTGAGCGCAATGTTCAACACGTGGCTCAGCACCTGATACTCAATATCTTCTCCAGAGACTTCATTGCCCAGGTAGGGCGCGTTCGCAAACGTCTTTCCCACATCAACCACCGACAACGTGTCCAGCCCGCCCAGGCCGCCCGCCCCGTAGACGTTCACGACGATCCGGTCGCGCTCGAGCAGCCCCTGGGAAATCGCCAGCATGATGGCCAGTTCGACACGGTACTTGGGTACCAGGCCTTTCGACGGCACCTGAAGGAGGGTCCGAAACGGCGACACGCATCCCAGGTACTTTCCCGTATCGCGCGCGGAAAGGATCAGCGGCAGTTCTTCCGGAAAGACCTTCAGCCATTCCGGATTCAAATCGCCATCGTCGTGGATCATAACGGAGGAGCGCGCGATGTCCCTCGCCAGTTCCGCGGCATGCGCCAGGAGCCCTTGCGGCACACGGTCTTTGCGCGTGACGCGTTCCCTGTGGACGACGGGTTCCGGCTCGGCGAAGGCCTCGAACAGCGCCCTGGGCGTCCGGGCCGAGAGCAGGGCCTTTAATCTCGCTTCGTTTTCCAGGGCGCGCGCGATCTCGGCCAGAAGGTGAATGTGCTGCCCCGGATCCTGCTCACTGCCCAGCACCAGGAGGATCAGGTTCGCCCGCTCCGGAGGCCCGGACTGCCACGGCACCCCGGCGGTGTGCAGGCCCACCGCCACGACAGGTTCCTGAAGTTCCACGAGCCTCGCATGCGGCAGGGCAATGCCCGGCGCAATCAATGTGCTGATTTCGCGTTCACGGGCTTCAATTCGCTCGAGCACCTCGTCCGCGGAGAGCGCGGGATGCTGCCGGCACACCGCATTCACGAGAACCCGCAACGCGGCCCGCTTGCTTCGCGAACGAAGCAGCAGGCTGCACTCCGGCGTCAGGAAGTCCGTAACCAGCATCGGCGTCTATCCTCGGCCAACGTTGCCTCATTTCCGCTTGAATTGAGTGGAATCCGCATGGTCATTTACACGGGCCCGCGAACTCACAGACTGTATTGTGGAACCTCCATGCGCTCGCCGTCTCTGAGGGCCGACTGATGCGCCACAATCCCCGGTACGGTGGTATTCAGCGCGGTGACGATGTCCACCAGCGGCGCGCGATCCTGGAGAATCGCGGTGACAAATTCCTCACACAGGTATCCGTGCGACCCGCCGTGCCCGCCCGGTTCCACGTTGGGAGGCAACGGCGGTTTGGCCAGAGTAACGCCCGAAATGTCCACGAGCCCGTCATAGGTCATATCAAACATCGAACCCTTCTGTCCGCGCACGCGTCCCACCTCGCCGTGCGACCCGGGAATGTCGCGGCTCTCGACCATGCGCGCCATGCCGCCTTCGCTGGTCTGATACAGGGCGACCTCCGTGCCAAAGCGGTTGTTGTAGGCGTTGCTCCCGGGCTGGAACCGGCCGGCCGTGCTCGGCATGCCGAGGCAGGACACATGCGTGAAGGTACCGCCGGTAACGCAGGTGTAATAGGCGTTGGCGTGCGTCGGATACCACTGCGGCGGCGCTCCCAGCCGCCAGTTCTTATAGCTGTCAATCGGGGTGTCGGTATAGTGGAAGTACTCGCCTTCCGTGTAAATCATCTGCCCGAATCCGCCGGCTCTGTACACCTGGCGCATGGCATAGCAGTCATTGCGGAACGCCGACGTCTCGAACATCATGTATTTCAGCCCCGACTTCTTCACCGCTTCGAGCAGACGGTCGGCGTCCTCCAACGAACCGAACACCGCCGGCACAGCGGAGGCCACGTGCTTGCCATGCTCCAGCACGCTGATGCAGTGGCGCGGATGGCTTGGCGCATCGGTCGCGACAAACACGGCCTCGATGCTGTCGTCCTTGACCAGTTCCTCGAGTGACGGGTACGTTTTTTCGCACCGGCACACCTTGGCGAGTTCGCTGCACCGGTCCGGGAACAGGTCGCTGACAGCCGCCACCTCGACATTGGGATGATCCTGAAAACTGAAGGCCGCCCCGAAACGGCATACTCCGTAGCCCACGATGCCTACGCGGATCTTGCGGTCCGATACCGGTTCCCACACCGCATCGTTCCGGGTGCTTGTAGCCGTCTCGTCAAATCCCTGGATGGCCTTTTCCCCGGCGGCCGCCAGCATGTCCATCCCGGCCAATCCGGCACACGCGGCCGTCGCGTGCATAAACGCTCTGCGTGACTGTGGTTTCATAATGCCCTTCCTTCGGTTACGGTTCCGGTTTGCGGAATCCGCCGCGGAACCACGCGAGCTCTGATTATAGAAAAGAAGCAGGCGCCATGCACGTGAAACATGAGACACCCCCCGGGCGATGAGCATGAGCGTGACCACGCGGGTCAGTGTAGTGAGTGGAAAGGAATTCTCGCGGGGTCACGGAGCTAATACTGCGCCAGCGTTCCGTCTTTCTTCGCTTTGTTCACGGCCGCATCGAACAGTTTCAGGCTGACCGGCAGCAACACCAGGACCATCCCGCCGAGAACCAGGACCTGGGTGGACACATCGCGCAAGGCATACCCGCGCAACATGGTGAGCCGCAGGGCGTCCAGGGCGTACGTTGCGGGGATCATCTTCGCGATCGTCTGCAACCATCCGGGCATGACCTCAATGGGGAAATACGCCCCGCCCAGAATCATGCTCGCCGAGGTCAAGACCCATCCCACCGGGTCGCCTTTCTTGAGCACGACGATGCCGGCGGCGGACATGATGCCGAGGCTGACAAAGGTCAGCAGCGCCAGTACAAAAACCATCAGGGCCGCGGGAATGTTGGTCTGCGTGAAGTCTACGTCAAAGAACACCACGCCGGCCCCAAGCACGATAACCAACTGCACCAGCGACTCTATCAACGCGTACAGAGAGGAAAAGAGTACACAGGCCTGAGGCGCGGTCTGGGTGCTCAGCATGGCTTCCAGGCATCCCGTCGCCTGGGCGCGCTGGATCGAGCCCGAGAAGGTCCCGAGCGCCAGCTGGAAATACCGGGAAAAGGCAAGGCCAATCAACACAAAGGAGAAGTAGTTCCCCCCGTATTTGACCAGGCTTGCTTCCGACGAATCCACAATCTTGCTCAGGAAATAGAACAGCACGATCCACAGGAGCGACGAGGCCACGCGAAGCATGTAGTTGATCTTGTAACTCGACTCGCTCTGAAAATCGCGTTTGATAAACGCCCACGCTTTGCGGAGTGTGCCTGGCATGGTCTACGCCACCTGCTCGCGGTAATAGGCCAGAAGCGACCCTTCCCGTCCCTGGACTTCCGCCACATCGTCCATGGCCACCACGTGCCCCTTCTGAATGACACACATGCGGCGGCAGAGCGCGGCCACTTCGTCCAGCCGGTGCGTGGCGATCAGCAGGGTCTTCTGCCCGTCCCGGTGGATGCGGTCCGAGATAAGCCGGGTCAAGTCATCGGCGGCCACGGGGTCGAGGGTGCGCGTGGGTTCATCCAGGATAAGCACGTCCGGGTCGGCCATGAGCCCGCGTGCGATGGCCAACCGTTGCCGCATACCCGACGAATAGCTTGCCACGTTCTGATGGGCGCTGTCCTGCAAGCCCACGAGTTCAATCAGTTCGGCAATTCGCTGATGCAGGTCCCTGCCCGACAGATTGTCGAGTACTCCAAAAAACTCGAGGTTCTGTACTCCGGACAGGCGCCAGTAAAAGCTCCGCTCTTCGTTCATGACGAATCCCACCGAACGCCGGGCCGCCGTATTGTCCGAGACCGTATCCCGTCCATGCACCCGAACGGTCCCCTCTGTCGGAAGAATCAGGCCGCCGACGAGTTTAAGCAGGGTCGTCTTTCCGGCCCCGTTTGGCCCAAGAAAAGCGATGCGGTCACCGTTGTTCACGGTGAGACTGACGTTTTCCAGCGCCGTGACCCGCTTTGCCCGGCGGAACGGGTGCAATACCAGTTCCCTGTACCGCTTGGGGATGGGGTACCGGACCGTAACGTTTTCGAGATTAATCATGACGCATTCGGCCCGTTGCACATAAGGATTGCATGTCTCTGGCGCCCCTTGTCATCGCATCCGGCCGATCAGGCGCGGCCCGTGTCTGCCGGCAAGCCGCACCGGCCGTATGGCATAGTGCAGAAACGAAAGCCCCCGGGGCAACCCCGGCAGCGCAAACTTGTCCCCATACTCCGGGGTCAGGACGGCGCGAACATAGCGCAGGCGTTCGCCCAGGGGCGTCCACGCCGGCTGGCCGTCGATATCGAGGCCGTGCAGGGCCCGCGTGTAACCGCGCCATTCGTGAAGCCCCGGCAGGCCAAATCCTTCGCGAAAGATCCGCCCCATCACCAGCCCCGCGCTGGCCCGCACGTGCGCATCCCGCCTGAGTCCCGCGGACAGCACGTCCGGCACGGGCGCGCCGAGCAGCGCCTGCGCCAGACAGGCGCCCACCAG
>JAAYAQ010000027.1 GCA_012719295.1 Candidatus Hydrogenedentota bacterium
AGTACGACATCGATCTCATCCACACGCACGATCCGCAGTCCAACGTGCTGGCCGGCATTGGGCGGAACCGGTGGCCCTGTGCGGTCGTCGCGAGTCCGTACGGATGGTGGGCGCGCATGTTTCCCCTGCGGAGCCACGTGTATAACTGGGTCGAGCGGAGCTGGGCCCTGCCGAACGTGGACGAGGTTATCACGGTGTCGCAGGACATGAAACGGAAGATCCTGCGCGGCCCCACGCGTGAAGATCGCATCAATGTGATTTACACGGGTCTCGATCCCGCGGAAATGCAGGCGGGCGCGCCGCGCGCGGAAGTGCGCGCCGCACTGGGTATCCCCGACGACGCGTGCGTCGTGGGCACCGTCAGCCGCGTCTATGTCGAGAAGGGCCATACGTTCCTGCTGGACGCCGTGTGCCAGGTGGCCGACTCCGTGCCGCAGCTGCATCTGCTGATCGTGGGCGAAGGGCCGCTGCGCCCGGCGCTCGAACGCCAGGCGCGGGGAACCGGCCTCAGTGAACGCGTGCATTTCACGGGGTTTTACGACGACCTTCCCGGCGCGCTGCGCGCAATGGACATCTTCGCCCAGCCGTCGGTGCTCGACGAAGGGTTTCCCACGGCCGTGCTCGAGGCGCAACTGGCGGGCCTGCCCGTCATCGCGTCGGATGTCGGCGGCACCGGCGAGACGATGCAGGCCGGAAAAACGGGGCTCCTTGTCCCGCCGCGAGACGTGGAGGCCCTGGCACAGGCCATGCGCACGCTCGCCGAGAATCCGGACCGCCGAGCGGCCATGGGCGCCGCCGGGCCGGAGTGGATCCGCCGGTCCTTCACGCTCGACGACATGGTCCGGCGGGTGTCGGACGTCTACGAAAAGGCCGTCGCGGCCTATCGCGCGCGGAGCGGACGGCAGTGATGCGGCTCGCCATCGACGCCCATGCCCTCGGGACGGGCGCGGGAGGAAACGAGTCGTACGTCCGGTCGCTGTTGGAGGCGCTGTCCTCGCGGGAGCCTGATATGGCGCCCGTGGCCCTGACCCCGCCCGGTTGGCGGGGGGCGCTCCCCGCGGGCATCGCGTCGCGGCCCCTGCGCGCGCGACGGTCATGGGTTCGGGTGGCGTTGGACCTGCCGCTCCTCCTGCGGCGGGGACGCTTCGGCCTGTTTCATGCCCAATACATCGTGCCGCCGGCCTGTCCGTGCCCGGCCGTCGTCAGCATCCACGATTTCGTGTGGAAACGGCATCCCGAAACGCTGCCGCCGATCACCCGCTACCGGTTGCAGGCGCTCATTCCCGCAACGCTCAGACGCGCCCGGCGGGTCTTCGTGCTGTCGGGGGCCATGCGGCAGGAATTGACGGAACTCTACGCTTATCCCGAAGACCGGATCGACGTCGTTCCGCCGGCCGTTCATCCGCGCTTCAGCGACGCGATCGACCCGGAGACGGTCGAGCGTGTGCGGGCCAAACACCGCCTGCCGGGGGATTACGTCCTGTATGTGGGGGCGTTGCAGCCGCGCAAGAATCTGAGCCGTCTCCTGGAAGCTTTCGCGGCGGTGCGCAACGAGGGCGTGCCCCACCGGCTCGCCATTGTGGGGCAGGAAGCGTGGATGACCCGTCCGCTCGGCGAGACCGTGCGCCGGCTGCGGCTCGAAGACGCCATTGTCTTCACGGGCTACGTGGACGATGCCGACCTGCCCGCGCTCTACCGCGGCGCGGCCGCCTTTGCGTACGTCTCCATTTATGAGGGTTTCGGCATCCCCGTTGTGGAAGCGCTTGCCTGCGGCACGCCGGTGCTGACCTCGAACAGCGGGGCGCTGGCGGAGGTCGCGGGCACGGCCGCACTGACCTGCGACCCCGTCGATGCGGACGCCATCGCGGACGGGCTGCGCACTCTCCTCACCGACGGCGCCACCCGCCAACGTCTCCAGCAGGCAGGCCCCGCCCGTGCCCGCACGTTCTCCCACGAGGCCATGGGGGAGGCCGCACGCCAGGGATACCGCCGCGCCCTATAGTGCAAACACCCGGGACGGACCCCTGTTTGCTGCGCAAACCGCCGCGCCCCGGGTTTTCGCGCCTCAGAAAGCGAAGTCCACCGTCGCCGTTCCGCCGTCGGGGAGGGTGATGGTCTGCGATTGTTCCACGGGCATGCCGTCGGGACCGTTGCAGTAGGCGACAACGCGGTAGATCCCCGCGGGCACGTCGGGTATCTCGTAGCGGCCGTTCTCTTCGAATTTCCAGGTGCCCGCGCGGTTGCTCGTTTCTTCGGGCGCGTTGGGGTCGCGTAACTCGACGCGCCAGTTGCGCTCCCGCCAACTCTCGCCATGTGGCCCGGAGAAGGCGCCGTGTATTACGCCGGTGCCGTCGTACTGCACATCGACCTCGGTGACGTGCCCCGCCTCGATGTCGACTGTCCGGAAACAGACGGCCTGGGCGCCGCCCCGGTGATCTTCGTAGAGCCACATGTTGAATTGAACCAGGTACTCCCCGGCGGGGAGTGTTTTGACTTCGTAATGCCCCTGTTCGTTGGTGCCGCCGTAGGGTCCGCCTTCCCACCCGGGGAAGGTGACGTATCCGTGGGCGCTTGGCTGGCCGTTCCGGGTGACGCGGCCGCGCAGGATGCCCTCCCGGGCCAGCGGAATCTGAAGTTCGGCGGTGCGGCCGGGTTCGACCCGGACCTCAATGCGTTGCGTGGCGAAGCCTTCAGCCTTCACCTCGAGGGTCGCCAGACCGGACGATATCCCGTCAATAACAAACGCGCCGGTCTCGGAATCTTGTGTCACATTCCCGTGGCGCGGCGAAGGTTCATTGGGCGAGTCGACGTTCAGTATCCAGAGCTGAAAAGCACCCACGGGTTGTCCGGTAGCGCCTTGGGTGACAATGCCCTCAACCCTGCCCCTGTCCGCGGCCGACTCGACAACAACGCGGATGTCCTCCAGGATGTCGCCGGGCCGCACGGAGATGGCGGCGTTACGCGCCCGCTGAAACCCGGCTCCGGCATCCACCTCAAAGATATACGTGCCTTCCGGCACGGCCGCAAGGGCGAACGTCCCCTCCCCGCCCGTGGTTTCCCAATCCGGTATGAAAGGCTCCGCGAGAAAGGCCGGGGGATCGCCCTCGATCTCTTCCGGAGCCACGATTCGCACCTTCACGTCCGGCAGGATCTTGCCTTGGGTATCGCACACCGTCCCCGAGATGCGCGCTTCGGGATAGAGCACAAAATCGACGCCTTCGAGGGTGTTGCCCGGCGCCACGGGGAGAAGAACATCGGGCGCAAGCGCAACCTTCTGAGCAAGCGGGAGTTTCCCGGCTTCTTCATACATGGCCGTGCAGAATTCCACCGCCTCCGTCTGAAGCACAGGCGCCACAATCTTGACCGATGCGTAACCCTCGGCGGCGGCGCGCAGGGTATAGGTGCGGCCGTATTCGGGAAGATGGGTGCTTCCCCCAAGATACCCCATGACTTCCCGGTAACTGGCCGGCACCAAGCCCTGAAGCCGGTAGCGGCCCTCCTCGTCGGTAGCGGTTTCCACCATCGCCGACTGGATACGGTCGAATCCATCGTCTCCGGAGTATGGGACAATGTCCAATGGCGTGGCGGTCACGCGCGCACCGGAAATCGGCTCGCCGCCCGCATGGGTGACCCGGCCCGTGCAGGTCACGGAATCCGAAGAAAACGTGAAGTCTACGTGGTCTTTCGCTTCTCCATCCGCGAGCCCGACTTCTTGACGGGGTTCTTTCCGAGTCCTGGCCGCGCCAGGGGGCAGCACGACGAATATCCCGTATTGACCCGGCGCGAGCGCGTCAAAGCGGTACCCGCCCTCCTCGTCCGTCAACGTTTCCTTGCGCAGGCCTTTGGATTCCAGTACCACGGTCACGCCAGCAGCAGGGGTGACGCGCTCGCCAAAGAGCAATCCCCAACCCTCTCCCGAACGGGAATCCGCCGAGCGTAAGACATTCCGAATTTTCTCCGTATGGTATTCGGCATCTTTGGCCTGAACCGTCCCTGAGATCGACCCCTGATCAGCGGGGGGTGCGTCCGCCGCATCTGTTTCTGGTTCTTGTGGCACGGTCTGGCCGGGTATAGCGGCAGCGGCATCACCAGGTGGCGCGTCTATCGTCTCGGCAGAGGCTTCTGTCACATCAGCGTGCGGGCTCACGGCAACGTTTCCGGTGTCACGATGGACAGCCCACCAGATGCTGCCTGAGACCACGGCCGCAACGATGGCGGCGCCCGCCAGCAGGTGTTTCGCCGCAAGCAGGCCCGCGAAGCCGGTCGCTGCGGCGCCTGCGGCGGCCCCGCCCGCAGTGAGGGCAGCCTCCTGGAGACAAAGCCGGGCCAGGGATTCGGACAGGGCCACGGGGAGCGCTGCCGCGCCCGCCTTGGCGCTTGTCAATGCCGCGGCGACGGCGGCCGCGGAGGCGGTGACCCCGCGCGTTCGGAGGAGCGCACCCAGCTGCGCGAGACCGCGCTGGATGCGGTTGCCGACGGTCCTGCGCGGGATGCCCATGTCGCGGGCGATGGCCCCGTGAGACCGGCCATACAGGAAATGCGCCACGATGGGCTGGCGAAGCTCTTCCGGGAGGTCCTCAATGGCCTCGTCCAGCAGGCGTGGCATTTCGCGCACGTCGGGATTGGTTTGCATGGCGCGTTCCTCCGCGTACGCCGACTCGCGTGCTGTTCGGCGCTTGTCGGCACGGAGGCGCATGAGACACCGGTTTGTTGCCGTGCCGTGCAACCATGCACCCAGACGGCGCGGCGGAGAAGCCGTACCCGTGCGAAGCACCTCGAGAAAACAGTCCTGTGTCACGTCAGCGGCATCGGTATGATTGCGCAGGATACGCATACATACGGCATAGACCGCCGCGCCGTGACGCTGTACGATTTCCCGAAAAGCCTGTGCGTCTTTTCGTGTGTGCCAGCGTTCCAGCAGGTATTCGTCGCTATTTCGCATGGCATGCTTACCCGGTTGATGAGCTTCATTCTACCGTAATGTTGCCGCCGGGGGCGTTTTCGGGCCAATAACAAGGAGCCACGTTGGCCTCCAGGCGTCAGGTGAGGCGCTCCGGGTCCGCCGTCAGGGCTTGATTTTCCGCGGGCGGTGTTCCATGGTCATACGGGTTCCGGGGTGGTGTGCGGAACGCCGGGGAACCGGCGGGCAGGGGAGATCGGGCGATGGGGCGAAGCGTGACGGTGCAGTTGGCGGCGCTGGCGTTGGCGCCGGCGGTGTTTGGCGCGGCGGCGGAGCCTGAGTTGAGCCAGACGGTGTTTGTCGTGCCCAATTTTCACCCGGCGTCGTGCGGGTGGCTGACGGATTTTTCGCACGAACGGGTTTATTGCGCGAACAGCTATCTGGATCATCTGGACCGCGTAGCGGCGGACGGCGCGTATGCCTTCGTGATCTCGGAAGTGAACACGATGATCGCGATCAGGAATTTCGCGCCCGCGCGGTTCGACGAACTCCGGCAGCGCCTGGCCGGGGGACGGGTCGAGGCGGTGAACGCGTTCTTTCTCGAACCCACGATCTGCCTGTCGGGCGGCGAGGCGCTGGTAAAACAGGGCGTGGAAGGGCTGCGGTGGCAGGAACAGGTGCTCGGGGTGCGTCCGCGTCATTGCTGGATGATCGACGTGACCGGCATGCACGAACAGATGTTTCAGATTGCCGCGGGCCTCGGGCTGGACACGTTTGTCCATTGCCGGATGAACAATTCCGGCAGCACGCTCTACTGGGGGCAGAGCCCCGACGGCACCCGCATCCTGACCGTGTCGCCCGGGCATTACAACGAATGGCCGGCGCTGTTCCGCGCGACGGAGGCCCTGGACGCCGCCGCCCTCCAGGCGCTGATTGACGACGCCCGCTCCCGCGAACGCAAAACATCGCTCGCCGACGTGCCCACCATGCGCACGCCCGACGGCGCGCCCACGCTCGTGCTGGCGGGAAGCGGCGACTACAGTCTCGCGCCGCTGTATGCGCCGTATCCGGCCGCGTTCCTCGACCAGTGGAATGCGAAGGCGCCGGACCTGCCGCTGCGTTTCAGCACCTTCGGGGACTATGTCGACGCCGTAAAACCGGGGACTGCATCGGGCGCGCTCGCCCTGCCGACGGTCACCGGAGGCTGGAACTTCTCGTATTTCGGTTTCTGGATCCAGAACCCGATGGTCAAACAGCGGTACCGCCGCGCCGAACACGCGCTCCAGGCCTCGGAAATGCTCGCCACGCTTGCCAGCCTGCGCCATGAAACCGCCTATCCCGCGCAAGACCTCTACCACGCGTGGCTGCTTATGCTGCTCAACATGGACCGCAACACCCTCTGGGGCGGGGCGGGGGGCATGGTCTTTGAACATCCGGATTCATGGGACGTGAAGGACCGCTTCGATTGGGTGGACGCCGCGTGCGCCCGGATCTGCGGGGAAAGCATCGGGACGATCCGCGGCGACGGCGACGCGGTCACCCTGTTCAATCCCGCGAACTGGCGGCGCACCGATCCCGTGGTGCTGCCGCCCGACTGCGCGTCCGGGCTGGGCGAAACCCCGTGCCAGACCCTGCCCTCGGGGGAGATCCTCTGTCTGCCGGACTTGCCCGCGACCGGGTGGGTGTCCTTCGGACCGGGAAATGCGCCGCCGTCGCCTTCTACGCCGGTGGCGTTGCCCGAGGCTATCGAAACGGCGTTCTACACGGCCCGCATCGACGCGGAAACCGGCAACCTCGCGTCGCTTAAACTGAAACCCTCGGGACGGGAGCTTCTTGCGGCTCCCGCAAACGTGCTGGTGGCGGAATCGCCGACGTCGGGCAAAGGCAGCAGCTATTTTGGCGGGAACGACATGGATTTCCGGCCGAAACGGGAACGGCGGGCCGCCTCGAGCGATTTCCCTTGCCGGGTCGCGGCCTGTGAAGGGCCGCTCGCCACGGTCGTCGAGGTGACGGGAGAATTCTACGGCGGGAAAGCGGCCCGACGGGTCATGACGTTTTACCGGGATCATCCCCGAATCGATTTTGACACGTATCTTGAAGACATCCCGGACCGCACGGTGGTGGTGGCCGAGTTCCCCCTCGCGCCGAAGATCGCGATGGCGCGGCGCGGCATCCCGTACGGGTTTTCGCAGGGCGCGTGGCCGGCGCCCGCGGGGCCGATGGATGGCTGCATGAAAGGCATCACACCGGCGGTGCGGTGGTCGCATTATGCGTTTGAGGACGGCGGCGGCGCGGCCCTGCTGGACCGCGGGCTTCCGGGCCGGGAAATCGACGGCAACACCCCGCTGCTCTTCCTGCTCAACGCCGTGGAAACGTACATGGGCTTTCCGTGCGCGTGGCTCAGCGGGAACGGCGCGCACCACCTTCAGTATGCGTTGATCGCGCACGACGAGGACTGGCAGGACGCGCGGATCGCGCGCGCGGGATGGGCATACAACGGTCCGCCCGTCGCGGCGAAAGGCACGGCCGGCGGGAATGCGGAGTCCCTGCTGCAGACTTCGGACAACGTGATAGTCGAGGCGGTACGGCGCGAAGAAGGCCACATCGAAGTGCGCCTGGTGGAATGCCTCGGCGTTGCGGGCGAGGCCGTGCTCGCCGTTCACCTGCCGCACGAATCGGCCGCGCTCACCGACCTTACCGGCCAACGGCCCAGCCCGCTGCCGGGCGGGCCCGAGTACCGGTTTGGCATCCGGCCCCAGCAGATCGTGACCGTGCGCCTCGCGACCGGCGCGAGCGTCGGAACGGTCACGCCGCTCACGGACTGGACACCCCTCGTGCCCGAACACAAGCGCCTTGCGTTACGCGCCTATGACCCCGCCGTGAAAGGGCACCCGCCCCACGGGTGAGGACGCTGGCGCCGGGACGCTCAGTCCGGCTCTTTCCGGATGATGACCTCGCGGGTGGGGTAGGCAAACGCGATGCCTTCTGCCTGAAAACGGCGCAGGATCGCCAGGTTGATCTTCTGCTGGATGTCCATATACACGTTGTAATCGGGGTTCAAGACGAAGTAGACGATCTCGAAATCCAGTGAAAAGTCGCCGTACTTCTTGAAATGGGCGCGGTCAAACCGCGTGAGGGGGGCCGACGTGATGGCGTCGCGGAGGATGCCCGGGATGCGTTCGAGTTTTTCGACGGGCGTTTCGTAGACGACGCCCAGCGTAAAGGTGATGCGCCGCTCTTTCATCTGTTTGTAGTTGCGGATGCGGCTGCTGGTCAGGTCCGCGTTTGAGAAGACGATCTGTTCGCCCCAGATGCTGCGGACGCGGGTCGTCTTGATGCCGATGTTTTCGACAACGCCCATCTGGTCGCCGACAATGATGAAATCGCCCACCGCAAACGGTTTATCGAGAATGATCGCCACCGAACAGAAGATGTCGCCGAGGATGTTCTGCAGGGCGAAGGCGATGGCGATACCGCCAATGCCGAGTCCCGCGACCAGCGCGGTGATCTCGAACCCCAGATTTTGCAGGGCCACCAGCAGGGCCAGCGACCACACCGCCACCTGCGCCGCGAACGACAGGATGCCGAACGACGACACCCGGCTGGGATCTTCACGCCCCCGGCGCAGCCGCATGCTGTTGAGGTAGCGGCGCGCAAACCCGCTCGCATACCGCGCCACCTGGTAAATGAGCGTCAGGGTAACGATGGGCTTGCCGACAAACGTCTCGCTCGCCCACAACCATTGCAGCGCGATAAACAGCGTGACCAGGAAGATGCATCCTTTGCTGGTCCGACGGAGCACCACCAGCAAGAGGCGCTGCATCATGCGGCCGGACTCCTGCCGCCGTTCGAGCCGCCGGCTGACCACGATGCGCCGAATCACGCCCCGCGCGATGCCCGCGGCGATCCAGAGCAGCACAAACGTCGCACCGGCGTAGCCCAGGTGCTCGATGGTGATATCCCAGCGCTGCAATTGAAGCAGTTCCTGGCGCCACTTCTTCTGCACGTCCTCGAGGGGCGCGTCGCCGTCCTCCTGCGCGGCCTCCCCTTCGGCAGGGGTTTCCGCGGACGCGCCCGGCTCCGTCTCGGCGGCGGACACCGGCGCGGATGCGTCCTCGGCGGCGAACGCGGGCAGCACGAGACCCGCGAGGATTGTGAACAGCAGGCTCAGCACAACGAACCGGCCGGTGCGGCAGGCGATACGCATTTCCCAGACAGCTCCTTTCCGGGAGGATAGAGATCAGACGTTCTCCCGCGTTGGATAACACAGACCGCGCACGGGATGCAAAATCCGCGATGGGCGCGGCCCGGGTCTACCGAGTGGACGGAGTAGACGCCCTGGCCCGGCGCACGAGGCCGGCGGCGATCATGCTGTACGGGTTCTCACCATACCGGGTAACGCCGGCGGGCTACAGGCGCGATTCGACCGGTTCTTCGCGGACCTGCACGTCTCTGCCCTGAAACAGACGCATCAGGTCGGGCAGATCGAAATGCTCGAGCACGCCGTGGAGCATGCAGGCGGGCGTGAACGCCATGGTATACAACTCTGTCCGCGCGATGGCTTCGAACGAGGGGATGAGGTTGTGCACCTGCACGGATTCGATGGACGTGTCGAGCGCCGCCGCCAGATAGGCCCACAGCGAGGGCTGGAGCCCGCGCGCGCGAATGCCCAGGCGCTCGAACGGCGCGGTATCCCGCAGATACTGGGCGGCCCGTAACACATCGTATACGCGCATGCCCAGCAGCGACTCGCCAATGCAGTAGGCGTCGTACGCGAGCCGGTTCTCGGTGTGGTAATGCAGGCCCGGGAGCCCCTGTTCGTGGGGATTGATCGTGACCGGTTCGACGGCCCCCGTCCCGCGGACGTCGAACACGAAGAGGGCCTTTCCGGCATCGAGCAGGTCCCGCTCCGTTTCCATGTGCACGTCGAGCGCATTGGTGCCGCCGGGCGCGAGGCAGATAATCGCCTCGGACGGCACGGCCTCCGGCCGGTGCAGCACGCAGCCCGCAACCATCACGTTGCGCTCGCTCACGAAGAACACCGAATGGGCCGTCACGTCCCGGCCGGTCTGGGTCTTGACCATCCGCGGGCGCAGGCGCTCGGGAGATTCGATGCGGTCGCGTATGGCCAGCGTATCGATCAGCGCGTTCCGCAGCGTACCGGCATCGGGCGGCGTGGGGCGTTCGCCGATAATCGCCCGGTTCAGATGAAACGGCGTGAGGGCGTCCGGCCAGTCCGTGAGCACGTGCCCCCGGCTCGTGCACCAGAGCTCCGAGTCGGGCGAGACGGGAATCTCGGCGTCCGGCACGGTCTTGAAATCGGGTTCGGCGCCCATCAGATGGCTGCGAAACCAGTTCACGGCGGCCTCGCGCAGTTCCCGGCAATAGCTGTGGATACCGGGTGCGAACACACAGTCCACGAGATCTTCGTGGCCCAGGATGCGGTAGAACGCGCGCAGCCGCTCGTGGGTGACCGCCGTGCCCTCCGGGGTGAAGAAGTCCGACTCCACCGCGCCGATAAGGAGCGGACGCGGCGCGAACGGGAGGAACATGTCGTCGAAATTGATGCCGGCGCTGGTCATGCCGAACTGGAGTTGTTCGGCATCCTGGGCCTGGCCGGTCACGTAATAGTGCTCGCGCGAGGTGACGTAGGTGCACGGCACGGCGGCCTTGACCCGCGCGTCGCCGGCCATGCACAGCAGGGTGGTCTGCGTGCCGCCGCCCGAGTTGCCCGTGACGCCGATCCGCGAGGCGTCGACTTCCTCGCGCGAGGCGAGGTAGTCGAGGCCGCGCATGGCGTCGAACAGGAAATAGCGGGCGATGTTGGTGCCGGTGAGGACGCATTGCAGGCCCTGGTACGAGTGTTCCGTGGTGCCCCAGGGAATGGGCATCGCGCCCGTGTCCGGGTCGTAGTGCGTTACCCGTTCGCCCTGGCCGGTGGGATCCATCGCCAGGACGACGAACCCGTTGATGGCCAGGTCGTGGCAGACGCGCTGGTATTCCGGCCAGGCTTTGGCTTCCCGCGCATGCCCGCAGAGGAACAGCACGGCCGGCGCAGGGGAGGCCAGCCGGTCCGGCACGTACAGAAGGGAGGGCACGTAGACCTTCGGCTGGCTTTCGTAGACGATCTTCTCGATGGCGTAGCCGGTTCGCCGCACGACACCGCTCGAATGCGCGTTCAGAGGTTCCTCGGTCTGCGGAATGCCGCCCAGCGAGTCGAGAAAGGCCTGACGAACGTGATGTGCGCGGGCACGGACGTCGTCGGCCGTGGTGAGAGCTTCCTTGGCGCGGATGTGGTCCCAGACCGCGTTCAGATTGCGGTCGCGAAGATGCTCGTACAACTGGAGGTGGACGTTGCAGTAGCCGTCCAGAAAGGGTTCAAATGCTCTCATGACACAACAGCCCCCCGTTGGCTGGCCCGCGGGCGCCCGGCCCGCCTGCGGTCAGCATACCCTCCCGCCGGCTCAGGCCA
>JAAYAQ010000184.1 GCA_012719295.1 Candidatus Hydrogenedentota bacterium
CGGCAGGACTTAAAGAACCGCACAATATGTTCCGGGGCATACGAGGGCACTTCATGGCCCCGTTCGTGCAGATTTAACACGAAAGGCGCGCCCCCTTCCGCCGACTCGAACAGCGTGTAGCCCTCGGCCCACTCCTGTCCTTCTCCCGTGCTTCGATTCAGCCGCTTCATCCTTCGTATGGTCTTCATGGGCGCGCCGCTCTTGTACCCTTTTTCCATCTTGCCGAAGTGGAAGATGACTGGTTTGGGAACGGTCGCTGCCTCCAGGACGGCGCTGTCGTAATGTGCCACGGGGGCAAACGCGGCGAAAGTCCCGGGTCTGGCAGCAAGCAGCACCCACGTGAACCGTGCACCGTTCGAGAACCCGGCCGCATAGACCCGCTCCCGATCGATGTTACAGTCGGCAGCAAGCCGCTCGACCAGAAAGTCGACAAACTTCAAATCGCGGTCGCCGTCTTGACCGACGCGCCGCTGCCATCCGGGTCCCTCTTTCCCGGGTTCGATTCGGCCATCGTCCCGCTCCGGAATCACCAGTCCCTGCACGTAGACCACGAGTGCTTCAAGCCACAGCTCCTCGAATTTGAAGCCTTCACGTATACTCTCCGCGTTGCCGCCGTAACCGTGAAAGACCATGATCAAGGGAGGTTTCGAACCAAAGGAGGCCTTGGCCCCTTCACACAGCAACACCCTGCGCGTGTTGCCCTCGAATTCATAGGTCTTTTCCCATTCCGCAATGGCCTGAGATGCGGCCACAAGCAGAAGAAGCGCAAACGCGTGCACGGTGGTTCTGCTCAGCATGGTCTGGTTTCCCTTCTCAACTGTGCTTCACAACCGCTGTATACCGGCCCTTATTAGCGTCTACTTCTCCTCCCGCGCATAGACGCGGACGTAATCGATCTCGAAATCGCGGGGATAGACGGTCTCCGGATCGATCTCGCCGATCCAGCCGGAATACTGGAACAGCGCAATCAGGACGAACATCTTTTCCTGCGGCGTCGGGCCTTCGTACGTGCCAATCAGCTCGCCGTCCACATACCAGTCGACGCGCTCTTCCTGCCATTCCATGGCGTAGACGTGGAATCCGGCGGATGCGTCGATGGGGATTTCGGGCCGGTGATGGGCGGATTCGGTAAAGTGGACGTTGATGTCTACACTGCTGCGGTCGTCATGAATGTTGCGGCCCTGCAGTTCGATGATGTCGATCTCGACTACCCCGTCGCCCACGTTCTTACGTTCGCCTTCCGGGGTGTATTCCTGCTTGGTTGGGTCGTGCTGGTGCAGCCAGAACGCGTTGAGGAGGCCGCTTCCCCGAGTGCATTTGGCGCGGATTTCGAACCAGCCGTACTTCTGCGCGAATTTGTCGAGGATCTGATATTCGGCGGTGGTCGCTCCGAAGCGGTGGTCCGACGTCTGGATGCAACTGACGCACCGCGTGCTCTTGTCGGGACGGAACGGGAGGTTCTCATCGATACGCAGCTTCAGCACGCCGTCTTCGAGCACATAGTGCGCGTTATGGTCGGCCCAGCGGCTCTCGCGTCCGATCCGCTTAAAATACTCTTTGCGGCCGGAGCGGTACGCTGAATACCAGTACATGTCGTTCAGCTGCGGCCGGTCGAACTCGTCATGAAACGTCAAGACCCAGCCCGGCTTTTCCAGCGGGGGCGCGGGAGTGCCGGCGGCGACGGAACCGCCCAGCCCGAGTAGCCAGCACAGGCACGTTGCCCACACGCACGGCTTTTGCATCTTCCCCCTCCTTTTCCGGCACGGATGCACGTATCATCGCAGTGCGATGCGTGCGGAAAGTCCGCCGCACCTTGCCGGTGTGCTATTAACGGAGCGCTTTCGCGAATGTACCAGAGGTTCCCGGGGGGATCAAGCGATCGGATTCCCCCTGTGGCGCAGACTGGCCGTCCGAACCGCACGGCCGCGCGCGTTCTGGCGCGTGACCACATTGACGCGTGCAGGGCCGTTCGTTGACGCGCGGGAGGCTCCGGGTTGAAAATGGGTGTGGCGTGCATCATGCTGGTGGCGGGCGTTATGGAGAGTAGTCAGCGGAGGAAATAGACATGTTTAGAGGGTATTGGCCGGTGGCGGGGTGTTTGGCGGTCCTGCTCGGGCTGGCTGGGGGATGTGCGACGACGGGCGCCGGCGGCGGAGACGCACGGGACCTGCATCTGGTACGGACGACCTATGGGACGGTGCCGGACCAGGGCACGGCGTACCTGTACACCTTGACGAACGCGAACGGCATGGAGGTGCGGATCACCAATTACGGCGGGATTGTGACGTCGCTGCTGGCGCCGGACGCGACGGGGGCGTTTGCGGACGTTAGCCTGGGGTATCCCGGCCTGGAAGGCTATTTCGACAACAACCCGAATTTCGGGTGCCTGGTGGGGCGGTTCGGCAACCGGATCGCGAAAGGGCGCTTCATGCTGGACGGCCAGGACTACACGCTGGCCGTAAACAACGGACCGAACCATCTTCACGGCGGGATCCTGGGGTTCAGCAAGAAGCTGTGGGATGCGAAGCCCGTCCGCCGCGAGGATGCAGTGGGGCTGAAGCTGACGTACGTGAGCGCGGACGGCGAAGAAGGGTATCCGGGCACTCTCCAGACGACAGTGCATTACTGGCTGACCAATGCGAACGAGCTGGAGATCGTCTATGAAGCCGTGACCGACAAGGCGACACCGGTCAACCTGACTTTTCACGGGTACTTCAACCTCGACGGCGAGGGCGATATCCTGGATCACGAGATGATGATCAACGCCACGCGGTATACGCCCGTGGACGATACGCTGATTCCCACGGGGGAACTGGCGCCCGTGGCCAATACGCCGCTGGATTTCACGACGCCCGTGGCCATCGGCGCGCGCATCGATGCCGACCATGAACAGATCCGGCGCGGGGGAGGCTATGACCACAACTACGTCTTAAATGGCCAGGACGGTTCGCTGGCCCTGGCGGCGCGGGTGTATGCGCCCGAGTCCGGCCGCGTCATGGAAGTCTACACGACGCAGCCTGGCATTCAGTTTTATTCGGGCAATTTCCTTGACGGAACCATCACGGGGAAAGCGGGGAAGGCGTACCAGAAGCGGTATGGGTTCTGTCTCGAGACGCAGCACTATCCCGATTCGCCGAACCAGCCGGCTTTCCCATCGTGCATCCTGCGGCCGGGGGAGAAGTACTTCCAGAAGACGGTCTACCGTTTTACCACGCGCTGAGCGCGTTCGGAGAGGGTGCGGCGCGCACGTGATGCCAAAACGCGGCGGGGATCTCCCGGGGAGCCCCCGCCGCGCGCGAACGTCAATCCTCGGGCGGCAGTTCGACGAGCCAGATGTTGCGGAACCAGACCGGGTTTCCGTGATCCTGCAACGACAACGAGTCCGGCTCCGACGTGGCGGTGACCTGGGACCCCGTGGTTTTGTCGGGGATGGGCAGATTCTCGTGGATGAGCACGCCGTTGTGGTAGACGGTGATGCGGGCGTCTTCGGTCTTGTTCCAGTCGCTGTCAAAGCGCGCGGCGCGGAATTCGATGTCGAAGGTCTGCCATTGGAGCGGGGGCGCGCACATGTTTACGCGAGGGATAGCGAGTTTGTAGATCCCGCCGCAGTCGTTGTTCTCCCCCGAAAGGCCGTAACTTTCGAGGATCTGGACCTCGTAGCGGTTCTGAAGAAACACGCCGCTGTTGCCGCGGTTCTGGCCGGTCTGGTCGGGGAGCAGGGGGGTGCGGAACTCGACGTGGAGTTTCTGGTCGACGAATTTCTGTTTGGTCTGGATGCTTCCGCCCCGGACCTCCATGGCGCCGTTGCCCAGGATGAGCCATTGGGCGGGTCCCGGCTCGGTCTGTTCCGGCAGGGGGACGGGACGCCATTCGGCGGCGCCGCCCGTTTCCGGGGCGAAGGCTATGTCCATAAGGGCGTCGCCGGATTTTCCTACCGCGGTATAGGGGCCGGAGACTTCCCAGATCGCGATATTGCCGTCGAACGACTCGAGGGTGTAGGCGTCCTCTCCGGGTACGCCGACGAAGAACCCGGAGACGGGCGAAGCGTCGAGCCCGCGCAAGCGCGCGGTGAATGCCCAGTCCTTGTCATTCTGGACCACTTTGACCAGGAAGGTGTTCCAGCCCTCGCGGAGGTCGACGGGGATCTTGTAGTGGCACGGGGTGACTTTTCGTTGTTCGAGGGCGGAGTGGATTTCGTTGCCGTTGAACCAGACCTTGCCGCCATCTTCGATGCCGCAGGCGAACTGGGCCTTGCCGGGAGCGGGCGCATAAACCCAGGTGCGGAGATAGGCGGCGCAGTTTTCGCCGCCAACCGCTTTCTTGAGGTTGACGCCCCAGGGGTCGACGCTGCGCGCTTCCCAGAGGTCGAGGTTATCGCCGTCGAACAGCACGATGGCGTCTTTGGGCGGGCGGGCGCCGAGCGTGGGGGAAAGGCGCACCACGTGATGGAGTTCGATGTCGCCGGAGACCGCGCCTTCGACGCGACCGGTCATGCGCTTGCCTCGGAACGCGATGGTGATTTTGGCGTCTTTCATGTCGCCGCCGGCGCCGATGCCGGTGAAATCGACGCCGTTTTCGACCGCCTTGCCTTCGAGCACGGCCAGGGCCGGGTCCCGCGTATCGAATGCCGGGAGCAGGTTCATGCGGTAGGTTTTGTCGGCCAGAGGGATGACCTGTGCACTCAGGTTGGCGCTGCCCCATTTGCCTTCCCAATCGCCGATGCAGGGGTCGGGCTGCCGGGTCTGGGCAAAGTTGGCTTCCTTGTGGACGCCCTGAACCGTGGCGCAACCGCCCAGAACGGCGGCGGTCACCAGTGCGATCATCGAAAAATGGAGAGGTTTCATGACTCGGGTTTCTCCTTGTGCCGCGGTAATCGTTCGGCGAGGGCACACGTGCCGGAAGAGAGAGTAGAATTTCGAAGGGCGCGATTTCAAGGCGCCCTCGGGTCTGGTGAGCGGAAGACACAGCGGCAGGCGTCTGGCAGGCCTCTGGCGGACCCTGTGGACGGGGTGGACGTGCCTGCGAGAGGAGCTTCGCAGGCCTCGAACGATTCGGGATGGGCTGCCGGGAAGTGGACAGGCGTTGTCCTGAATGCCTACCATAGAGCTGAAGATAGCGCGTAAGGGGTGGACATGAGGAGGCGCCAAGTGAAAATGGGGTCGTTGCGTGCCTGGGGATGCGGGTGTGCCGTGCTGGTTCTGGGCGTCGCCCTGGCGGGATGGGCGGAACCGGCCGAACGCGTGCCCGCGGCCGGGGTATCTTTGATGGTGCGGCGTCCGGTTGCCGAGGAACTGGTAGAAAAGCTGGCGCGCATTCCTGTCGAGCAGGCCGAACCGCGGACCTGCGCCGTTGAATTCCCGGCGCAGCAGGCGCGTTTCATTCGCCTGGACATCCGCACGACGGGCGGGAACACCGAGCCCTGCCTGGACGAACTCGAGGTCTATGGTCCCGGCGGCCCGGACAATCTGGCCCTTGGGGCCCGGGGCGCGGTGGCCAGCGCCTCGTCCGTGCTCGCCGGATACGCCATTCATGCAGTGGCGCACCTGAACGACGGGCTGTATGGCAACGACCACAGCTGGATTTCGGCAACGTCCGGTACCGCCTGGGCGCAGATCGAGCTGCCCCAGGCGGGGGCGGTGAGCCGGGTGGTGCTGTCGCGGGACCGCGAAGGCCGGTTCCGCGACCGGCTGGTCACCGGGGCCGACGTGCGGGTGTCTCTGGACGGTACTGTCTGGCAGACCGCGGCCACGCTCGATCTGGCGGCGGACGCCCCGTTTCCCCGTCGGCACAATCCCATGAGCGTATACGACCTGATGCCCTACTTTCCGGCAGCCCGGTTAAGCGAGAAGAGCTGGCAGGGCATCGTGCGCTACGCGTTTCTTTGCGAGCGCGAGGCCTGGAGCCGGATTCCGGCCGATGATTATCTGTCGCCCCTGGTGACGGACCGGCCCGCGTATCCGGGCGGCGAGCCGTATTGGGGGCGGGTTGTGCGGCTGGCGCCTCTGGAGCGGGTTCTGGTGCAGTTTGCGGAGATGATCGAACGTCTGGAGGCGCAGGGGCTGGACCTCGCCGCGGAACAGGAGCAACTGGCGCGGTTCCGGGCGAGCGCGGCGAGTGACCCCGGCGCCGCGGACGACGAAGCGCTGTATCTTGCGGCGCGAGCGGCAAAGCGGCAACTGTTCTTTCGGGATCCCGCGCTGGCGCCGCTGGAGAGAATCCTCTTCGCCAAACGGCATCCGTTTCTGGAGTCACACAATTACAGCGAGCATCTGGACGGAACGCTTGAGCCGGGCGGCGGGCTCTTTGTGCTGCACATCCCCCGGGACACGCAGGGGCGGCTCGAGCCCGGCCGTGCCGAGATCGAGCAGCTGTTCGACGGCAGTGCGGGGATCGTTCGCGATCCGGTGTCGGATTACGACGCCCGGACGGTCTTTTTTGCTTACCGGCCGGAGGTTCCGGAGGTCGAAGGGTGGCACTCGTACTGGCATCTCTACGCGCTGACGCTCGGGGATGGGCGCTGGCAGCGGCTCACCGAGGGCCCCTTTCATGATTTCGACCCGGCGGTGTTGCCCGATGGCGGGCTGGCCTTCAATACGACGCGCTGCGCGGTCCGCTTTCTGTGCTGGCGGCCCCAGGCGTACGTGCTGCACCGGATGGAACGCGACGGGTCGGGACTTCAGCGGCTTTCGTTCGCCAACCTGAGTGAATGGCGGCCGTCGGTGATGAGCGATGGCCACATCCTCTGGACGCGGTCCGAGTACCTTGATAAAGGGGCCGATTTCGGACACACGCTGTGGACGATCCGCCCCGACGGAACGCATCCCGCGCTGGTGTTCGGCAACAATACGCCGAATTGCTACAGTCAGGCGCAGGAGGTGCCGGGGACGGGCGAGCTCGTGTGCACGCTGATGTCGCATGGCGACCATCACGGCCCCATCGCGCTGATCGACCGGAGCAGAGGGCCGTTCGACACGGGGGCCATCACGAACATCACGCCGGATACGCGTCCCTCCTACCAGATGAACCGCTCGCATACCGAGACGTTCCGCGACCCGTACCCCGTGTCCCGCGACCATTTCCTGGTGAGTCATAACCCCGACAGGCATCACAACTGGGCGCTTTATGTGATTGACCGGTATGGGAACCGGGAACTGCTCTATGTCGACCCGGAAATCAGCAGCAAGCGGCCCTCGCCCCTGTGTCCGCGGGTCCGGCCGCCGGTGTTGGCGAGTTCAGTCGAGCCCGCGCTTGCGAAGGAGAATCTGGGCGTTTTCTCGGTGCAGGACGTGTACCACGGCCTGGGACCTGAGGTGGCGCGGGGCCGGGTCAAGTACCTTCGCGTGGCCGAGGAAGTGCCCGCGAGACTGGAGCATCTCGTCTGCGGCCAGTACCGCGACGATCATCCGCCGTTTGAGGATTTTTATGCCTCGCCGATTCACCGGGTGCGGGGTCCGGCCCAGACTTACCTGACGCGCACGGCCAATGCGCCGCTGTTGCCGCTGGCGACCAATGTCAACTGGCAACAGCATGTCGCGGAGAAGGGCGCGGGTCTGTACGAGGTGACCGAAGCGGCGGGGTGGCCGAGTTACGTGGCGAAGATGTCCCACGGCGTGGTGCCCGTGGCGCAGGACGGTTCGGCGAGCTTTGTGGCGCCCGCGTCGCGTCAGTTGTATTTTCAGTTGCTGGACGGAGAATTCAACGAGATTCAGCGGATGCGGAGCGTGATCCAGTTGCAGCCGGGCGAGCAGCGCAGTTGCATCGGGTGTCATGAAGACCGGCAGGCCGCGCCGCCGGGCGCCGGGTTGCGGGAGGCCCTGATCCGGCAGCCCGTCCGTCTCGAGCCGCCGCCGTGGGGCGCCGTGCCGTTTGCCTACGAAGATCTGGTGCAACCCGTGTGGGACCGCCACTGCACCGCTTGCCACAGCGGGACCGAGGGCAGCCCAACGCCCGATCTGCGGGGGGCGCTCGACTCGGAGCGGGTGCCCGCGTCGTACCGGGCGTTGATCGAGGGCGGCTGGGTGCATTACTTCGATTACACGTACGGCATGCGGCATTTCAAGGCCGAAGCGTTGTCGTTCGGGACGCTTCGAAGCCGGCTGTTTGGCGTTCTGGACGATGCGGCGCATCAGGACATTTCTTTGAGCGAAAACGAGATGCGCGCCGTGAAGGCGTGGATCGATTTCAACTGCCCGTTGTGGCCGGACTACATCCAGCGGGAACAGCGCCCGGTCCAGCGGGACCGTGTAGCGCGGTCCGACTGACGTGCCGCGCGCGGGTACACACAGCCCAGGGGAGAACGGTGATGGCAGAGAGCATGGAAGAGCGTTACCAGGCGCGACTGGACCGGTATGTGACCGCCCTGCGCAACAAGCGGCCGGACCGGGTGCCGATTCGTCCGTTTGTGGCGGAGTTCGCGGCGAAGTACGCGGGTTACACGTGCCAGGAGGTGACGCACGATTCTCAGAAGGCGTTTGACGCGGTCTGCCGGTGCGCGGTGGACTTCGACTGGGACGCCATGGTCGGCAACATGGTGTATGTGTGGACCGGGCTGACCCAGGCCATCGGGCTGCGTTATTACGGTACGCCGGGCATTGACGTGCCGCCGGACACGGGATTCCAGTATCTCGAACCGCCCCAGGGCGAGGAGTTCATGCGGGCCGACGAGTACGACGCGTTGATCGCCGATCCGACGGGGTTTTTGTTCAACACCTGGCTGCCGCGCGTGTCGCGGGACATCGTGCCGCCGGGAGAACCGTCGACGTTCCGGAGCAACCTGGCCTTTCTCAAAGGCGGCATGGCCATGTGGAACTATTTCGGCGGGTTTGGCGCGCAGGCCCAGCGCATGCGCGCCGAATGCGGCATGCCCGGGGCGATTGGAGGCATTCTGAAGGCGCCGCTGGACATCCTGGGCGACAAGTTGCGCGGCTACGTGGGGCTCAGCATGGACCTGTTGAACCAGCCGGACAAGGTGAAGGCGGCGTGCGAGGCGCTCGCGCCGCATCTCCTGAGCACCGCCCTGGCGACCTCCGACCCGGCAAAGAACGTGCCCATCACCATCTGGATGCACCGCGGATGCGTGCCGTTCATCTCGATGGACCAGTTCAAGACGCTGTACTGGCCCACGCTGAAACCCATTATCGAGGCGATATGGGCCAGCGGCCACCAGGTGCTGTTCTATGCCGAGGGCGACTGGAACGCCCATCTCGAATCGTTCGCGGAGCTCCCTGAAGGCAGCATTGTCTACCATGTCGACAAGGCGGACATCTTCGAGGCGCACCGGGTTCTTGGAAACCGGTTCTGCATCACCGGAGGGATCCCGAATTTCCTGCTGACCTACGGCACCGTCGACGAGGTCAAGGACTGCTGCAAGAAAGTCATTGACGAAGTGGGGGCGGACGGCGGGTACATCCTGGACGCGAGCGCGATCATCCAGAACGACGCGAAGATCGAAAACGTTCGCGCCATGACCGAATTCACCCGGGAATACGGGGTGTACCGCGGGGGGGCTTCCGAACCCGCCGGGAACGCGGAATGGAAGAGATTTGCGGCTCCCGAGGCCTCACCGCGTGTGGGCCGTCCCGCGAAACGCGCGCCGGGCGTGTGCATACCCTGGGAGGAGAAAGCGGCCGAGCTTCCGGCCATCCAGGGCGACGCCGGTCTGGTGCGGCGGGTCTGGGAGGAAGTGGACGCGCTCGGGTTCACGTTTATCATGCATTGCCTGGTCTCGTTCTAGTGGCGTGAACAGGCGGCCTCGCGCCTGCCGCACGCGGCATGGCGGGGGTGGGGAGGCAATTAAATGCCCCAGGGCGGTGTTTTCACCGGATAGACGCCGCGCCACGCGGCGGTACCTAAACATGCGGGGCGCCACGTCGTATTCCGGGAGCGGGAAACTACCGTCATTCTGTCCTGTTTTGCGATACTGTCATTGATGAATACGGGAGGCCGGGTGGCTGGCGAAATGCCGTTATGACCTTACAGCGAAAGACGCTCATTATCATTGGCGTAACCCTGGTGGGCCTGCTGGCGGGGCTGTATCTGGGGGTGCGGTTTGTGCTGCTGCGGGGATTTGACGAGTACGAAATGGACCGGGCGCGCACCGAAACCGCCCTGATCCGGCGGTCCTATCTGGCGCGTCTGGACGAACTCGACGTGCATCTGCAGCAATTGTCGGCATGGGATGCCATGGCGGCCTATATGCAGCACCCCGATCCGGCATTCGAGGAATCCAACTTTGTCGACAATGCGTTCGAGTCGCTGGAACTGAACGCGGTGGTCATTCTCGACCTGGCGGGGAAGGTGGTGTTCGCGCGGGGGTACGACCTGCTCGAGCGGCGGGTTCAGCCCGTTTCCCCGGGCCTCATGGAGGCCATCGCGGCGATTCCGGAGCTGCGGGAGCACGACACGGCCCGGTCGGCGCGGTCTGGCCTGGTCGCCTTGCCGGAAGATCCCATGCTGGTGGCATCGCGCCCGGTTGTGTCGAGCGATTTCGACGGGCCGATCCAGGGGACGCTCATCCTGGGCCGGTACGCGGACGGGACGCTGGCCGCGCGGAGCGGTGACCTGCTGGAGCGCACTGTTACGGCGTTGCGGTGGGAGGATGCGCCCGGAGAGGTTCAGGCGGCATTGGCGGGCGCCGGGGGGCTCTACGTGCGTCCGGTGAGCGACATGCTGCTCGAGGCGTATGCGCGGGTCAATGATATTACCGGACGCCCGGTGCTGGCGCTGCGCACGGAACTGTCGCGGGAAGCGCACGCGGCCAAGCTGATCCTGGAGCAGACGCTGGTGGTGTCGCTGCTCGTAGCGGGCCTGGTTTTCGGTACGGTGGTCATGCTCCTGCTCCGGTACTCGGTGCTGTCCCGCGTGGCGTCGCTGGAGGATGAGGTTCGGGGCATTGCCGAATCGGGCGACGCGCGTCGGCGGGTGGCGCTGCGCGGGAACGACGAGCTGGCAGGGCTGGCGGGGTCGGTCAATGTCATGCTTGCGGCGTTGGAGGCGTCGCGGGAGGCGTTGCGCGACAGTGAGGAAACCTCACGGGCGCTGATGGACGCCACGCTGGATTCGGCGTTTCTGGCGACGCGCGACGGGACGCTGGTAGCCGTAAACGAGGCGGGCGCGCGACGGCTGGGCATGAACCGGGAGGAGATCACGGGGACGACGCTGCGCGATCTGTTTCCGCCGGCCCTGGCCGAGTCGCGCATGGCCAAGCTGGAGGAAGCGTTCAGGACCGGGCGGCCGGTGCGTTTCGAGGACCGCCGGGGGGACATCCACTTCGACGTGACGTACTATCCCGTTGCCAATGCGGAAGGGCAGATCGACCGGTTGGCCATTTTTGCCCACGACATCACGGACATGCGGAAGGCCGAGGAGGAACTGCGGGAGAGCCGGGCGCGTTACCGGGATCTGGTACAGAGCGTCAACAGCATCGTGCTGCGCTGGGACCTGAACGGCATCATCACGTTCATGAACGAATACGGGCAGCGCTTCTTCGGGTGGACGTGGCAGGAACTCGTTGGGCGGCCTGTCGTGGGTACGATCGTGCCGGAGACCGATAGTTCGGGCAACGATCTGCGCGGTCTCATCACGGATCTGTTGCAGGACCCGGAGAAGTACGTGGCCAACGAGAACGAAAACATCCGAAAAAACGGGGAGCGGGTGTGGATCTCGTGGAGCAACCGCCCGGTTTTCGACGACAACGGGGCCCTGATCGAGATCCTTTCGATTGGCAATGACATTACCCGCCGCCGGCATGTGGAGCAGTCGCTGGTGCACCGGGTGCAGATGGAGGAACTGGTGGCGTCGGTCTCGGCACGTTTCCTGAGCGCTAGGGCCGGCGATCTCCCGGACACGGTCCAGGAAGTATTGCGCGGCGTGGGCGAGTTTGTGGGAGCCGACCGCGCGTACCTGTATTTGACACGCGACGATGGCAAGACGCTGGATCTGGCGCACGAGTGGTGCGCGCCGGGCGTCACGTCTCCGGGCAGGCCCGAAACCGGGTTGTCGGCGGACCAATACGCGTGGTTCGCCGAGAAACTGCGGAGCGAGGGGGTCGTGTACATCCGCGACGCGTTCGAACTGCCCGATGACGCGGCGGCGGAGCGAGCCATCCTGGAGTCGTGGGGGGTGCGGAGCCTGCTGGACGTGCCCCTGCTGTGGCGGGGCCAGGTGATGGGCATGCTGGGGTTCAGCGGCACGTCGCAGAACGCGGACTGGGACGGCGACGACATCCGCCTGCTGAAACTGGTGGCGGGGGTTCTTGTTTCGGCGTTTCAGCGGGCCCGCGCGGAAGAGGCCGTACGCGTGCAGACGCGCCGGCTCGAGGCGCTCATCAATCTGCAGGAGATGGGGCAGGCCGGTCCGAGGGAGATGATGGGCTTCGTCTTGCAGAAGGCCGTGGAACTGACCCGCAGTGATTTCGGGCTGGTCAGCATGTTCAATGGGCGCACCGAGACGTTTGCGCCGGACAACTGGGCGCGCGGCCACGGGGCGGACGCCGGCCTGTCGTTCGAGGCCGTATCGGCGGCCGTCGCGGTTCCTGAAGTGTGGGAAACGCTCCGCGACGCGCGCAAACCCCTGCTCCTGGACCGCGCAACGCTGCCCGCCCGGGCGGCGGAGCTGATCACGCGCCTTCTTGCGGTGCCGATTCTCGACCATGAGCGGCTCGAGGCTATGGCGGTGGTTGTGAACAAGCCCTTTGAGTACGACGAGGCGGATGCCAACCAGCTCCAACTGCTGATGAGCGGCGCGTGGAACCAGATCAAGCGGAATGAGGCGGTCGTCTGGATTCAGCGCGAAGTCGACGAAATCGCCAACATTCAGCGGGCGCTGTTGCCGCGGTCGATGCCCACGGTCCGGGGGATGCGCGTCCGGGCGTTTTCGTCGACGTTTGACCGGGCCGGGGGCGATTATTACGACGTGCTCCCGGTGGGCGCGCCTCCGGGCGCCGACCTGAAGCAGCATCCGCGGTGGCTGATCCTGATCGCCGATGTCTCGGGGCATGGTCCGTCGTCGGCGGTTATTGTTGCGATCCTGTCGACGCTGTTGCGGATGCGGTCGGTCGAGGGGTCGTCGCCGGCCAGGATCCTGGAGTATCTGAACGGCCAGCTGATGACCCACACGGCGGGGCAGGTTTTCGTGACGGCGTTCCTGGCCATGATCGACCTGGACGCGCACACCCTGGTGTATTCCAATGCGGGGCACAATCCGCCCGTGATGCGGATGCCGGACGGCGC
>JAAYAQ010000185.1 GCA_012719295.1 Candidatus Hydrogenedentota bacterium
ACTAGCAATTGCCCGTAATCCGCGAACAACCGGGGGCTATCGCAACCTGTAGGGGATACGTTCAAGGGAAAACGCCATATTTTGTTGCCAAGACGGGTTTCATTTGGTACACTACGACCTGTCAATTGATTATTATGGGGAATTGTCATGGGTTCGTCACCAAAACTCTCCGTCGATCGAATCAGGGAAATTGTTGGCGTTGTTTTTATTGCTTTCACTATTTTCCTCTTTCTGGCCCTGGTCAGTGATGGATACGACGGCGACATCCGGCGGCCGCTGGACGGCATCGGCGAGTCGGGGCATCCGTTGGGATGGCCGGGCGCCTGGGTAACCTGGTTTCTCACCCTGCTGCTGGGCCATGGCGCGCACGTCATTTACTGCATTACCTGTGTGTGGGGCATCATGCTGTTGCGGCATGCCCCGCTCGATCGTCTGATCTCGCGGGTGAGCGGACTCTTTGTGCTCTCGTGTTCGGTGGCGTCGCTGCTGCACGTGCAGATGTCGGCGGCGGGCGAGGGTGTTGGCGGCGGCGGGGTGATTGGCGCGTTTTTCGGCGACCTGACGCGTTCGCAGTTCGGCGTGATTGGCGCCACCGTAGTCGCTCTGACCGTAGCGGCTATTGGCCTGCTGCTTTCGACGGATTTTCTGTTTGTGAACGCCCTGAACGCGTGCCGGATGACCGTCATGCTCGTGCTGAAAGCCGTGGCGCACTGGTTCGAATCCGGCACGAACGCCTGGCGCGCGGGTTCGGGCAAGCGCAAGCGCCCCGCCGCGAGCCTTCGTCAAAAAGACAAGGCCTGGAATATGCTGCGTTCGCGAAAAGACCCCGAAGAGGAGTCCGGCGAACCTGAACTCGCGCCGGAGCCCGCCGAACGCCGTATTCGCATCCGCTCGGGTTTGCGCCAGAGCCCGCAGAACGAGCCGCCCGCGCCCGAAACCCCCGAACTTCCCTTCGAGGATGTCCCGGCGGCGGTTGCGGCGTCCGCCCCCGTGGACGCGCTGGACGAACCGCAGGCGCCGGAACAGGAACCGGACGACGCGGAGACGGAGACGGAACCCGCGCAGGTGGTGGAGAGCGCGCCGGCACGGCGCAGACCCCTGTTGCCGCAGCGCAAGAAACAGCCGGAAGATGAGTTGCCGCCCGATTACGAGTACCCCAAACGCTACACAAAACCGCCGCTGAGCATTTTCGATCCGGCCCCGCCCCCGGTCGAGACGGATCTGGAAGACCACCTGTACGCGACGAGCGCGGTGCTCGAAGAGAAACTGAAGACCTTCGGCATCGAAGCCCAGGTGGTGGAAGTGACGCGCGGTCCCACGATCACGCGCTTCGAACTGGAACCCGCCCCCGGCATCAAGGTCAGCCGGTTTCACGCACTGGCGGATGACATCGCGCTGGCGTTGCGCGCCTACCGCGTGCGCGTCGAGGCGCCGATCCCCGGCAAGGGCCGGGTGGGCATCGAAGTGCCCAATAAGGACCGGGAAACCGTGGTGGTGCGCGAACTCCTGGAATCGCGGGCGTTTTCGCGCTCGGCATACGCGCTTCCCCTGGCCCTGGGCAAAGGGATTGGCGGGGATGTCCACGTGGTCGACCTGACCGCCATGCCGCATCTCCTTGTTGCGGGGGCGACGGGCGCCGGCAAGACCATCTGCGTCAAGACCCTCCTGGCCAGCCTGCTGGTGGAACGGTCGCCGGATGAGATGCAGCTCATGCTGATCGACCCCAAGATGGTGGAACTGTCCATCTTCAACGATATCCCCCACCTGATCACCCCCGTGGTGACCGAAGCGAAGAAGGCCGCGTCCGGCCTCAACTGGCTCATCAACGAAATGGAAGAGCGCTACCGCCTCTTCGCGCATCTGCGCACGCGCAACATCGAGGTCTACAACGACAGCGTGGAGAACGGCGAAATCGAGATGCCGCAGAAGGATGGCGAAGCCGGCGGGTCCATGAACGTCATCCGTAAACTCCCGTATATCGTCTGCGTGATTGACGAGCTGGCCGACCTGATGATGCTGGCGCGGGCGGAAGTCGAGGACGCGATCGCCCGGCTCGCGCAGCTTGCGCGCGCGGTGGGCATTCACCTCATCATCGCGACCCAGCGGCCGTCCGTGGATGTGCTCACCGGGGTCATCAAGGCGAACTTCCCCGCGCGCATCTCGTTCCAGGTGGCGTCGCGGGTGGATTCGCGCTGCATCCTCGACGAGATCGGCGCGGAACGGCTCATCGGCAAGGGCGACATGCTCTACCTGCCGCCCGGCCGCTCGAAACCGACGCGCATCCAGAGCGGGTTTGTCAGCGACGAGGAAATGAACCGCCTGGTCGCGTACCTGAAGACGCAGGCGCCCGCCCAGTACCGCGAGGAAATCGAAAAGTTCGGGAAATCGGACGATAAACTCGAGGATCTTGCCGACCAGGACGACGACCTGTTTGACGAAGCGGTGCGGATTGTGCTGGAGACCGGGCAGGCCTCAATTTCTATGGTGCAAAGACGGCTTCGGGTAGGGTATACTCGTGCCGCACGTCTCATCGATATGATGGAATTGAGGGGAATCGTGGGTCCGCATATAGGCAGTAAAGCGCGCGAGATTCTCGTCAACGCGCCGCCCAAGAATGAGGTCGCATGAGCACCAAGGCAACATTTCCGGGACATGAATTGCGCGAGCAACGGGAAGCGCGCGGTTTGAGCCTGGCCGAAGTCTACAAACGGGTACACATCCCGATCCGATATCTGCAAGCCCTCGAACAGGCGCGTTTTGAAGACCTGCCCGAACCGTGTTTTGTTGGAGGGTTTCTCAAATCGTACTGCGCCTTTCTCGAACTGAGCGCCGAGCGCTTCATCAATCTCTACCACGAAGCGGCAAACCCGACCCCCGCGAGGCTGCTGCGCAATGCCCGGAAAGAGCCCGGCGTCCCGGAATGGCGTCGCGAACTCGTAACGTGGGCGGCGATCTGCGCCATCCTGGCCACGGGATGGCTGGCCTACCACGTGGTCGTGCGGCCGGACGCCGGCCCGGGAAACGGCCGGGTCGAAGCCGGCGCACCGGACATCAACGAGCGCTCCGTTCCGCAAGGCAATCCGTTTGAACCGGCCAGCGGACACGTCAGCCGGCCGTAGCCCCCGGGTCCGCGGCAAGACAGGCGGTTGATATCGTCATTCCCTCGCCTTGATCAATTTGTTACAATGACGCCGGTTCCATGACCATACGAGAACACCGGGCTCTTTCCCAGTAGTGATGAACATGCCAATGCCAGACGACACCTCCAGAAACGGGGCAGCGGGGCACGAAACGCCTGCCGTGTTCAATCTGCCGAACCAGCTCACGCTGTTGAGGCTGCTCATGACCCCCGTGCTGCTCGTCCTGCTCTCCGTGGATACGCTGCCCACGTACGCGGCCGGCTACGCCCTGTTTATCGCGGCGACGCTGACCGACTATTATGATGGGAAGATCGCGCGTGAACGCAATCTGATCACGAATTTCGGCAAACTCATGGACCCATTGGCCGACAAGATCCTGATATCGACGGTGTTCATCATGATGGTCGGCATGCCCGACCTGATCGTGCCGCGGTGGACGGTGGTGGTCATCATCGCGCGGGAGTTTCTGGTGACCGGGGTGCGGTCGCTGGCGGCCAGCGAAGGGGTCATTATCGCGGCCAACAAGTACGGCAAGACCAAGGCGGTGCTTCAGATGGTCTTCGTACACGTGTTTCTCGGCCTGGTGATTCTGAAACGTCTCGCGGCCTTCTGGCTTCCGGGTCCGGTGTCGGACTATGCATGGATCCTGCACTACACATCCCTGTGTGCGATCATCTTCGTGGCTTTATACACCGTATACTCGGGTGTGCGCTATGCACAATTGAACTGGCAGACCTTGCGCCTGGGGAGTTGAGATGGACAGCACGGCACAGTCTACATTCATCGTCGATCTGGCGGCGTACGCCCAGAACCTGCGCGTGATCCGCGAGATGATCCCCCGGGAGTGCGCGATCATGGCCGTCGTGAAGGGCAACGCGTACGGCCACGGCTCCGTGGCGATCGCGCAGCGCGCCCTGCAGGCCGGTGCGGCGATGCTTGGCGTCGCCACCGTGGAAGAGGCCATGGTGTTGCGTTCCGCAAGCATTACCGCGCCGATCACGGTGCTCATGCAGCCGCCTGCCGACGCCTTTCCCGAAGCCATCGAAAACAACCTGCGGCTGGTCCTTTCAGACATCGACGCCGCCGAAAAACTGGGCGAACTGGCACGCAAGCGCAACCGGGTGATCCCGATTCACTGCAAGGTTGACACGGGGATGGGGCGCGAAGGCCTGGATCCCGAAAGCGTCATCGCGGCGATGCGGCATGTCACGCGGGTATCGCACATCGATATCGAGGGCGTCGCCACCCACTTCTCGAGCGCGGACGATATCGATGACCCGGCGACCGCCAACCAGCTCCGCATTTTCAAGCAGGTGCTGAGACAATTCGAGAAAGAAGGCATCCCCTACGAAATGGCGCACGCCGCCAACAGCGCCGCCATCGTCGGCCATCCGGCCAGCGCCTTCAACATGGTGCGCCCCGGCCTCATGACCTACGGCGTCTGGCCCACCGACACCCCCCCCGAGCGCATGGCCCTGCGGCCCGTGGGCCGGTGGGAATCGAAAATCGTGCTGATCAAGGAGCTTCCGTCCGGCTGGAGCATCGGCTATGGCCGCACGTACACGACCGAACGTCCGACGCGCACCGCCGTCATTCCCGTCGGGTATGCCGATGGCTACAAGGTGCCGTTCGGCAACAACGCCGACGTGCTCATCCGCGGACGGCGCTGCCCGGTCCGCGGCCGCGTTTCGATGGACCAGATCGTGGTCGATGTGACCGAGGTGCCCGGCGTGACGGCCGGCGACCCCGCCGTGCTCATCGGGATTGACGGTTCCGAGCAGATCACCGTGTCGGAACTGGCAAAACGCGCCAGAACCGTGGGACAGGACATCCTGTCGTGCATCGGCCCGCGGGTGCATCGCGTTTACGTGAACTGACCGCGGCGGCCCTATGAAACGGCCCGTCTGACATGGCCAACCTGTTTTACATAGACGGGTACAACGTCATCCATCACTGCCGGCGCCTGAAGGCGCTCGCCCGCGCGGATTTCGAGGCCGCCCGGGAAACGCTCATTGACCGTGTGGCCCGCTACTGCAGCGACGCCGGCCAGGCCGCCAGGATCATCTTCGACGGTTGCGGCCGCCGCCCGGATCTGATCTCCCCCTTCCTGTCCACGCCGCGCCTCGAGGTCATCTACTCCCCCGCCCACCAGACGGCGGACGCGCTCATCGAACGCGAGGTGTACGAAGCCGGAAACCGGTCGGCGATCGTTGTGGTGACCAGCGACCGGGGAATTCGCGACCTGTGCGGGGGTCTCGGCGCGCTTACCATGCATCCCGACCATTTTCTCAAGACCATCGAGGAGAGCCTGCAACAGGCGCGCACCAGCCTCCAGGCGGCCCAGCACCGGCCGCAACGCGCTACCCGCATGGAAGACCATCTCGACGAGGAAACCCGGGCCAGTCTCGAAAACCTCCGCCAACGGCTCGAGGACCGCACCGGCCATTAAAGCTGTGCGGACGCCAGCTCCTGCAACTCCGCGTCGATGCTCTGTGTCACCGGGAACCGGAAACCCGTTTTCGGATCGAGGTCAAGCTCCAGGACCTTGAGCGTCACGGGCAACTGCTCGCGTTTCCACTGACTCTGAACAAACAGCCGCCCGAAACTGGCCGTCCAGGCCCGGAGTTGTTCCGCGGCGCAATCCGGGTGACGGACCACGAGCATGCGCCAGCAATCGGCAAGGCTCATCCGTCTCCGTGCAAAGAGAAACAGGAGGTCATCCAGCACGATATAAGGCATCAGGTCGGCTTCGTCGGTCTGGTTCGGCGCCAGTTCCGCGCTCGGGGGAAGCGCGAGCACGCCCGTGAGCGCGGCCACGTTGTCGCGCGCCGCAATCCGCTCCAGCAGCGCCGTCACGATGGTCTTGGGGACGTTGGCAATCGGCGAGTAGCCGCCCTGATTGTCGCCGCCCGTCGTGGTGTAGCCCACGGCGGCCTCGCTCAGATTGGACGTGACCAACAGCAGCCCGCGCTCGTTATTGGCCCAGTTGAGCATCATGCTTCCGCGAATGCGGGCCTGAAGGTTCTGCCGGGCCACGGGCGTGATCCTGTCTTTGCTCCCCGTCAGTTCCCCTGCCTTCTCAAGCGCGATCGCCGATTCGTCGTCGATCCCCACGACCACAAACGGCACCCCGAATGCCTCAGCCAGTGCGCGCGCGGCGGATTGCGTCGCGTCGCTGCTGTACGCCGAATGAGGAAGATACGCCGTCTTGACCCGCCGGGCGTAATCCGGGGCGCCTGCGCCGGCCTTCAGCGCCTTGGCAGCCTCGACGGCCAGCAAGAGGCAGAGCGCGCTGTCGCGCCCGCCCGACAAGGCCACCAGAAACCGTTCAAAGGCGCCCACCTTCTCAAAATAATCGCGCAGCCCCAGCACCAGCGCATCAAACAACTGGTCCAGAAACTCGCCCGTCCCCGGGCACGCAGGGGGCGCGCCCGGCATAAACAGGTTTCCGGACAGGTGCGCCGCGAATTCGCCGGTGGGCGCTGGGGTGTAGGCGCCCTCGGACAGATCGACGAAGCGCAGGCCGCTGGACTGGGAAGCGCGTTCGGCGCTCTGGCGCCACGTCGAGTTCTCGGCCCGCACACGCGCAATGTCATCGAGATTGACCACCCCGGTCGTGAGGGTCCAGTAGTCTTTCGACAGCAGCGGTCCCTCGGCCGCGATGCCGTCGGGCGTGGCGACGAAGCCCCCGCCGTCAAACACCAGCCGGCCGCTGTCGCAGCCCAGCAGGTTGGCGTACGCATACACGCACGCGAGGCTGCCCGCGGCGCCCAGCACCAGCCGCCGCCGCTGCTCGTTCTTGAGCGGGGTAAACGGCGAAGCGCTGCTGTTGCAGATGATCTCCGCGCCGGCGTGCACCCGTTCGCGGGCCGGCTGGTTGGCGGTCCACAAATCTTCGCAGATTTCGGCGCTGACGTTGCCAAACGGAAGCGTGAAGATGAGTTCGCCCGCGGGCACGCCGTGAATCTCCGTCGCGCCCTGCCGCCACGACGTCCAGTTGCGGCCTTCGTAGAAGATGCTGTAGGTGGGCAGGTACTTCTTGAGAATCACGCCGCGCACCGCCCCGTCGTACACCAGCGCCGCGCCGTTGTACATCATGGAATCCATGCAAACCGGCAGCCCGACAAAGGCGGCCATACCCGCACTGCCGCGGGCCAGTAACTCAAGCTCGTCCCAACTGCGGCGCGCGATATCGGGCCAGAACACGCGGTCCTCCAGGCTGTACCCCGACAGGCCCAGTTCCGGCGTCACCAGGAGATGCACCCCCTCCGCCCGCGCGGCTTCCAACACCTCGCGGAGGCGCGCGCCGTTGCCCGAAAAATCGCCCACCTTCACCGATACCGATGCCACGCCAATCTTGACTAGACGCATACGTCCACCTCGCCCCCGTTGCCGCCACGGCGGCATAACGCGCCCATACGGCCCGTACTGCATGCCGGCACCTTGCCACCCTCCTACGCCACGTCGGGATTCTCGAGGAGCGCCGCCTTGTCCCGTCCGACGGCTTCCGACAGCATCACGCGGTAGATCTCGGGGTTCCGGAGCCGCTTGAATTCATCCGGCAGCGCGGCGATGTTCCGCAGCGCCCGCTCGCGCATGTCCGGCAGCGGCGTGGGTTCTATCTTGCGTTCGCCCCGCTCGAAACAGGTCTCGAAGAGGTCTTCGCTCCGAACCGCATCGCGGATGAGCGAGCGGATATGAGGATCGCTGCGGCGGCGTCCTTCAATCTCGCCGTGTCGCGCAATGGGTTCGCCGTTCGTATACAGCACGTCGCCGAGGGGGTGGTTGTGTGCGTCATAGTATCGGACGGGATGTTTTCGGCCGGGATCCGTCGCCTTTTCGATGTTGGACGAGATCTTGATCTTCGGACGCCAGGTCTCGCCTTCGGCCACCGCCACCAGTTTGTACACGCCGCTGAGGGCCGGGCAATCGTTCGAGGTGATGAGATGGGTACCGACGCCCCACGCGTTTATCCGGGCGCCCTGCCGTTTGAGGTCGGCGATCAGATCTTCATCGAGGTCGTTGGATGCGACGATAAGCGGGTTCTTCAGGCCGGCCTCCGTCATCATGCGATAGGCCATCTTGCTGAGTTTGGCCAGGTCGCCCGAGTCCAGCCGGATAGCCGGCCGGGCCATCTGCCCCTTCGCGTGCATTTCCTTGAACACGGCTATCGCGTTCGGCACGCCGCTGCCCAGCGTGTCATACGTGTCGACGAGCAACACGCAGCGGTCGGGATAGTTGCGCGCGAACGCCCGGAAGGCCTCCAGTTCGCTGGGAAAACTCATGACCCAACTGTGGGCATGGGTGCCCGACACGGGGATGCCGTAGATCTTGCCCGCAAGCACGTTCGACGTCGACGTGCATCCTCCAATATAGGCCGCGCGTGAACCGCTCAGTCCGCCGTCCGGCCCGTGCGCCCGGCGCAGGCCGAATTCCATCACGGGCTCGCCTTCCGCGGCGAGGCAGATGCGGGCGGCCTTCGTCGCAATCAGGGTCTGGTAATTCAGCGTGTTCAAGAGCGCCGTTTCGACGAGTTGGGCCTCCAGCACAGAGCCCTCCACCTGCAGGATGGGCTCGTGGGGAAACACCAGCGTGCCCTCGGGCACGGCCCGGATGGTCAGGGAGGGACGAAAGTCCCCCAGGTACGCGAGGAATGCGTCGTCGAACAGGCCCAGGGTGGCGAGGTAGTCCAGGTCGTCGCTGCTGAAACGCAGATTCTCGAGGTATTGCAGAAACGGCCCCAGTCCGGCCGCGACGGCGAAACCGGCGTTGGGCGGAAGCCGCCGGAAGAAGTACTCGAAACACACGCGCTGGCCGGCACGCTGCTCTTTCCAGAACCCGGCGACCATGGTCAGTTCATACAAATCGGTGAGCAGAGCCAGCCCTTCGCGCTGGCACCATGGCTGTGCTGACATTACCTTAGATCCTCCGCGCGAACAAACAGGACCCCCTGCTGCCGCATTTCGGCGAGAGCCGCATCCACGGCGCCCCGAGGAATGTCAATTCCGCGGCAGGCATCCAGCACAACCACCACCTCAAAACCGTGCCGCACGGCGTCCAGAGCCGTATTCTTGACGCAATAATCGGTGGCCAGACCGCCGACAAACACCCGGTCGATGCCGCGCTCCGCCAGGCGTTCCGCCAGGCCGGTGCCTTCAAAACCGCTGTAGGCTTCGGCGTCAGGTTCGATCGCCTTGTCGATGACAAGGGCATGAGTGGGAACGTTCAGGTCGTCGTGAAACGCGGCGCCGGGCGTATCCGCCACGCAATGGGCAGGCCAGCTCCTGTCTTCAAACCGGGGCGCCTCTGCAAAGCTGCAATGATCCGCAGGATGCCAGTCCCGGGTGAATACCACACACCCGAATTTCGGCATCAGCGCATTCAGGACCGGCACCACGGCGTTACCGTTCTCCACCGCGAGCGCGCCGCGCGGGCAGAAGTCCTTCTGGACATCCACCACAATCAGGGCGTCCGCGGGTTGCACTTTGATCACGTCTTCCATAAAACGGCCCTCGTCCTTGTCGATTGCGCCAGGTTTCCGTTGCCTATGATTTAACCACACCTGGACCGCACAAAGAAAGCGCGCCGTTTCATGGGCCTTGCAGAACGCGCTCAGAGCATCTGGCCGGTAGATCACGACGACCTGACCACGTGTCGCCGTTCGATGCCGATGGGACTCCGGGGATCCCGGAACGGGGTCTAATTTGACCCGCGGCTACGCGCATTCGACACCTGCGGTGTTGGCAGGGAAATCCATGGCGCGTCCACTCTCGGAACTGCGCGCCGCGAATCGATTGATACCTGCGTGGAGGATCAGTACGGCGGGCTCCTCCGGTGTAGCGCAGGGTCAACAGCGGCCGCTCCGGGCAGTGTGGGACCGGCCCCTGCACCGTCCACACCGTCCACATGCGCTTCGGGCGGCCGGCTTTACTTACGGGCATTGCGTGTTCTAGATTACGCGCGTCCACCTGGAATGGAAGGAGACGCTCATGAAGCCCCCGATCGGAATCGGCGTGCTGAGTCTTGCCCATGGTCATGTCAGCCTCTACGCGGACGTGATGAAGGACTTCCCCGACGTGCGCCTGCTCGCCGCCTGTGACGACAATCCGGAGCGCGCCCGCCCCGTCTGTGAACGCACCGGCATGCGCTACGAGAGCCGCGTTGAGGGCGTGCTGGACGACCCCGCGGTCCAGGCGGTCATGATTGGGAGCGAAACCAGCCGCCACGCGGCGTTGTGCATCGCGGCCGCCGAAGCAGGAAAACACATCCTGCTTCAAAAGCCGATGGCGATGACGCTTGAAGAATGCGACCGCATGAATGCCTCGGCGGCGGCCCATGGCGTCACGCTGGCCATGGCCTGGCAGATGCGCCACGACCCCGCCAACATCAAAATGCGGGACCTGGTCCAGTCGGGCGCCCTGGGGACGATCGGCGTGGTGCGCCGCCGCCACTGCATCCCCGTCCTGTTCAATGCCGAGTTCATCAACGGCCCCACCAACTGGCATGTCCGCGCGGAAACCAACATCGGCATGTTCGCCGATGACGCCGCCCATCCCATCGACTGGCTGTGCTGGACCTTCGGCAAACCCGTGAGCGTCATGGCGGAGATCGACAACGTCCTGACCCATGCGGCGCCCGACGACAACGGGATCGCGCTTTTCCGGCTCGCCGGCGGCGCCATGGCAACGGTATTCAACAGTTCGACCGTTGATGCGGGCGAATGCACCACGGAAATCTATGGCGACCGGGGCATGCTCATCCAGAACTACGGCGATGGCCCGTCATGCAGCGTACCCGGGTGTCCGGAAGGGTACGCGCTGAAGCTGTTCCGCTACGATACGCACGCGTGGGAGAGGTTCGACATCCCGAAACCCGCAAACCAGGGCGAACGCATCGCCGCCGTTCCGCGTCCCTGGGTGGATAGTCTGGTGAATAACAGCGTCCCCGCGGCAACAGGCAGGGACGGGCGGCTCGCCCTGGAGGTCGTGCTGGCCGCCTACCAATCCGCCAGAGAAGGCCGCCGAATCGTCTTGGCGCGCTAACCCAGCAAGTCGGAGACGCGATCAAACAGGCGCGTGGCCACTTCTTCCTTCGTCAGAAGGTCGAGTTCTTCCACGGCGCCTTTGGAGTCAATGAAACAAGCGCGCAGTGTCTCGGTGCCGAACCCCGAATCCTCGACACCGACCTGGTTGGCCACGATCAAATCCAGCTGCTTCTGCTTGATCTTCGATTTCGCGTTCTTGATGAGGTCGGTCGTCTCGGCCGCAAACCCCACGACCACCTGCCCGTCGCGTCTCAGGGCGCCGACCTGGCTGATAACGTCGGGATTCTCAATCAGCTTAATCTCCAGACCCTTTTCACTGCGCTTGTGCTTGTCGCCCGAAGGGTTCTGGACCCGGAAATCGCCGACCGCCGCCGCGCCCACGAACACGTCGGCGTCCTGCGCCAGGCTCAAGGCCACTTCGGCCATGTCTTGGGCCGTTTCCGCGACAATCACTTCGGCGCCCTCGGGCGGCGGGACGTCCATATGCCCCGCAATGATGGCCACACGCGCGCCCCGTTTCAGGGCCTCCATGGCCAGGGCCCGGCCCATCTTGCCGGACGACCGGTTACCGATAAAGCGCACCGGGTCAACCGGCTCGCGGGTGCCGCCCGCGGTCAGCACGACAAACAGCCCGGCCAGGTCCTTGGTTTCGTGCAGGGCGATCTCCACCGCTTCGAGAATCTGCGGGACGTAAACCATGCGGCCGATGCCGACCGTGCCGCAGGCCAGCCTGCCCGCGCCCGGACCCACGAACGCGCAGCCGCGCGATTTCAGGATCGCGATATTCTCCTGCGTCGCCGGATGGTTGTACATGTTGGTGTTCATGGCCGGCGCGAAAAGGATCGGCGCCTGGGTGGCCAGAAGGGTCGTGCTCAGCCAGTCGTCCGCGATGCCCCGCGCGGCTTTGGCGATGATGTTGGCCGTCGCGGGCGCAATCAGAAACAGGGCGGCACGCTGCGCCACCGCGATGTGCTCGATCTCCGGGCTCGCGAGGGGATCGAACATGCCGGTGATCACCCGGCGGCCGGTCAGCGCCTCGAACGTGGCCGGCCCCACCAGTTCCTGCGCGGAAGCCGTCAACGCCGGCGTGACCGCATAGCCGCTCTCGACCAGACGCGACGCAATTTCGCACGCCTTGTAGGCGGCGATCGAACCCGTCACGCCCAGGACGATCTCTTTACTCGAAGTAGTCCTCTTCATCGGTCTTGGCCTCGCCCACCGCGACTTTGCCTTCCAGGATCTCCTCCAGGGCAACAATCGTGGGCTTCTTCGAGCGCACCGGGACCAGCGGGCGCGACTCCGGTTTCGCCAGTTGAGATGCCCGGCGCGCCGCCGCCAGCACCAGCCGGTACAAGCTGTCGGCCTTGTCCCGGAAATCCTCGGGGGAGTACATTCTTCCCATAATGATCCATCCTCCTCGTCGCCTGCCCCGGGCCGTTCACCGGCGTGGGCAGCCACTCGTTGCCTGCGGGCCGCGGCAGCTGCGCTGCCTTACGGCCTCTTTTCAAAACGCTCCGCGCGGCACCGTTGTGCGCGCACAATCGCCTGAAAATCGGCCACGGCCGTATCCAAATCGTCATTGACAATGACGAAATCGTACTCCGCGTAATGCGCCATCTCGCCGCGGGCGTTCGTCACCCGCAACGCGATCACCTCCGGCGCCTCCGTGCCGCGGGCCAGGAGCCGGCGCTCCAATTCCTCCACGGACGGCGGCATGATGAACACCGACACCATCCGGAAACCCTGAGCCCGCAGGCTGGCCGCGCCCTGTACATCAATCTCCACCACGGCATCCTGCCCGGACGCCGCCAGCCGCTCCATTTCCGACCGCAGCGTGCCGTAGAGGTTCCCGTGGACCTCGGCCCACTCCAGAAACTCCCCCGCGTCCACGCGCCGCCGGAATTCTTCCGCCGACACAAAATAGTATTCGCGGCCGTCGCGTTCGCCCGCGCGGGGCCGCCGCGTCGTCGCGGACACCGAAAACAGGAGCGCTGGATCGGCGGCCCGGACACGGCTCAGGATCACACTCTTGCCCGCGCCCGAGGGCGAAGAAACCACGAACACCTCGCCTGTTTTCGCCGCGCACATCATCTATTCGATGTTTTGAACCTGTTCACGGATCTTTTCCAGCTCACCCTTCATATCCAGAACGTATTTCGCCACCTCGCAGTCCCGGGTCTTCACCCCCAGGGTGTTCACTTCGCGCTGGATCTCCTGCGAGAGAAAATCCAGCCGCCGGCCCACCGCATCGTCCGAATCCAACAACTCTTCCATGTGCGCGAGATGCGTCTTCAGCCGCACAGCTTCCTCCGTCACATCGCCCTTGTCGGCCAGAAGCGCCACCTCAATCGCAATGCGCTCTTCCGTGAGCGACATGTCCGACGCGAGTTCCAGGATCCGTGCGCGAAGCCGTTCCTCATGCTTCGCATTCAGCTCGGGCAGCCGCGCCTCGATTTCGGCCAGACTGTCCCGCATAAGCCGAATCCGAGCCCGGATATCCGCAGCCAGCGCCGCGCCTTCCTGGGCACGCATGGCGTTCAGGTGCCGCAGGGCTTCCTCGATCGCCCCGGTCAACACCCGCTCGATTTCCGCGAGGTCCTCGTCCAGCTCCTCCTGATAAATCACGCCGTCCATCCGCGCCAGCGTATCCAGCCCGATGGCCTGGTCCGCTCCCATCATCGCCGCCAACTCGCGCGAAGCCTCGAGATATTGCTGCGCAAGCCCGGCATCGAGATGTATCGTCTGTGCGGATGTCTTCACCTTTCGGCGGTTTACGGTCAGTTGGACTTTGCCGCGCGATATCTGGTTGCGCACCACGCCCTTGAACAGGGGTTCAAGCGCCGCCCAGGAATTGCCCAACCGGAACGAGCAATCCAGATACCGGTGGTTTACACTGCTCAATTCCAGCGAGATTTCCTGATCCTGGTAAGTGCATGAAGCCTTGCCAAAACCAGTCATGCTGCGTATCATCTGCGCTCCCTTATGAAAAAGATGTGTTAAGAACTGCCGGGCAGAATCACCTAAGTATACCAATTTCAAGCACGTATGGCAAGTCTCG
>JAAYAQ010000028.1 GCA_012719295.1 Candidatus Hydrogenedentota bacterium
CGAAATGGATCGCGCGGGCCAGGGTCTTGCGCCCCACCCCGTTTTCACCGACCAGCAAGACCGGAATCTCGGACGCCGACACCTGTTCCGCGCGGGCCATAACCACTTTCATTGCTTCTGATTGCGCCACCACGTCGTTGAACAGCAATTCGCCCCGGACACGGCTCGTGAGCGCGTTGAGTTTGAGCTGGGCTTGCCGGGCTTTCTTCTGCGCCAGGGCCACCCTCCGCTCTGCATCGGCCAGTTCCTCGTCAAGGGTCCCCGCTTTCATGGCCATGCGGACCCAGTCGGCCTCTTCACCCCACTCCGGCTCGAAATGGGCAAGCACGCGGCACCGCTCATCGCCCTTCCCCAGGCACTCCGTTTCGAGGAAATACACCCGGCGTCCGAGGATCTCGCTCACGTGCCCCGAGAAAAAGCCGGTGCTATTCCAGCAGGCGCACTGGCCCAGGGAACCCGCAACTACCTGGTGGGCTTTGGCTTCCAAACTTCCATCGAAGACAATCTCGCGATGCAGCGTGCGCTTCTCCAGGTCGAATTCGAAGCACACCGGATCCGCAACATAGCGGCCCTGGAGCTGTCCGAACACCGGCGCCGCCTGCAAGGCCAGCCGCACGTTCTGCTGAAACACGCCCATATGCCGGACAGCGTCGCGGCGCCCCTGCTCGAAGCCTGTCCGGAAGCAGAGCGCCCGCGCCCGGCGCCACCCCAGCGACTCAATCAGATGGCGGCGCTCAACCGCCGACGCTTCCAGGTCCTCGAAGCGACCCACCCGGTTGAGAAACGTGAGACGCCCCTCTTTGGGTTCCGATTCCAGCCAGACATTGCGAGCGCCCTCCAGGTAATGGGAAAGCACCGGAGGCAGTTCAAGAAAGACCTGTTGGCTCATCCTGGTAGGGCGCATGCCACGATTCCTCCCGCCCCAGCATAGATGCAACACATTGGAAAGTCAAGTGTTTCATGCGAAACACGATCGCAAACTATTTATATACAATGATTTAGGGTATTCTCGGTGCATTATTGAATTCCCAGGGGGCCATCTCCGATTTGGTGCCGCAGCTCAAGGCCTCCGCGGCATCGGGGGGGCAGCGCACGGTTCGTCAGGGAGTCTCGGGGGGGTGGGGCGCGGATGTTCCGCAGGCGGAGTGCTTCGTTTTGAGATACCACAAGAGGCCAATGCCCACGAGCATGAGCAGGATGCAGAAGACCTGCTGGTCGGAAAAATGCCCGCCGAAATGCGTGGGGTTGTGGTCGCCTCTGAAAAACTCCACGATAAAGCGCATGAGGCCGTACAGGAAAAGGTAGGTGGGCAGAACGAACCCGCGGAAGGGCACCCATTTCTTTCGCAACAGCATGAGGATGGCGAAGATACACAGCAAGCCGAAGGCGCTGTAGAGCTGGGTCGGGTGGACCGGGAACGACCACTGGCTCTCCCAATACGACAGGCCATAGCGCGCACAATGATCCAGGTAGGGCGGACTGCCGACGGGCTCCTGGCTGAGGTCGAAGGGCACCCGGCGAAACGGGATCGCCCACGGCACGGTCGAGCGTTCGCCATAACAGCATCCGTTCAGGAAACAGCCCAGACGGCCAATGGCGTGGCCCAGCGGGATGTAACAGACCGCGATGTCGGCAAACGTCCAGAAATCGAGGCCTTTGCGTCGCAAATACCAATAGACAAACAGGATAGCGACGAGAGCGCCCTGAAACACCAGGCCGCCGCGCCAGAATGCGATCCACCCCAGCGGCTCACGCCAGGAGTACTCTTCCGGATAGAGGAGGATGTGCGCGACGCGTGACCCCAGCAGCCCCACCAGCAGGGTCCAGAAGGCCAGGTCGGCGATCATATCGGCGTCGATGCCGACGCGCTTGCTCTCCCGCCGCACCAGATACACGCCCAGTAGAAAAGCAGTGGCCATCATCAGGCCATAGGCGTGGATTTTGAGGGGACCCAGTTCAATCAGCGTCGGCAGCATGGGCGTTTTCCGGAGAATTGATCTGAGGGGTTCTCCACGTGAGTATAATCAGGGCGGCCACACCGATACAAATGGCGGAATCCGCAATGTTAAAGGCGGGATACAGCTTCCAGGGAAAATCGAATTTCACGAAAACGAAATGGACCTGGATAAAATCCGTAACGGACCCCAGGCGGAACCGGTCGATCAGATTCCCGATGGCCCCGCCCGCAACGCATCCGTACGCCACGGATTGCAGTTTTGACAAGGGATTCAGGTGTTTGAACAGGTATACGAGCACGGCGGTGGCAAACAGGGGGGCGATGTAGGGCACCACGCCGTTACCCCGGAACATCCCCCCGACGAGCCCCGTGTTGCGCTGGTGGGTCAGCCAGAAGAACTCGCGCGGATGGGAGGCCACCGTCTCGCTGCCCTCGGGGATATACGCCATCACCAGGGCCTTGGTCACCTGATCCAGAACCACCACAACGCCGATGATGGCGGCCACCCAGAGGATTTGGCGTTTTTTTTCCGGACTCAGTCCAGCCCTCATATTGCGCCGTCGCGCTCGAACTTCGACTGACACTCGACACAGAAGCGAGCCGCGGGAAAGACCTCGAGCCGCTTTCTGGGGATTTCGTCTTCACAGCCCTGGCACTTGCCGTAATTGCCTTCCTCGATGCGCCGGAGGGCATCCGCGACCTCGCCCAGTTGCCGGGACGTGGCGCCCGCGATGCTCAGGGCCGTTTCGCGCTCGAAGCTGTCGGTCCCCACTTCCGCGTAACTCGAAATGTCGGAGACATTGTCCGTGGCGGGCTGGTACAGGGTATCCTCCTCGAGTTGGCGTACGCCACGCGCCAACCGTTCGCGCTCTTCCAGCAGGAGTTTCTGGAATTTCTTGGCATCACGCTTGTTCATCTTGGCCTCTGACCTCCTTGTGTTGGTCGAAGAGTGTGGAGGATTGTACCACACCTTCGCAGCACGCGCAGGACCAGACCCCAGCGGCGCGTACTCTTCTAACTAACTGCCAAATAATGAGTTAAGCCCCGCCCGCGGGGACAGGGCCAGCTCAAATATCTTCAGAGCGGCCGAGACCATATCACAGGCATCGAACGGCTGTCAAGCTCTCAACGCCTTAACGCCAGATCACCGTCAGATCACGTCGACATCGGGGCCAACACGCCGGGAACGGGAGCAGAGTCCAGGCTTTGGGCACGAGGGATCCGAGATGTGTCTCAACAACGGAGACGGGGTATACTGGGAGGAGTCTGGAAAGCCCACGGGAAGGTCAAGCACATGTCCGAAACAGTCTATGAATGCCACGGGGATGGGGAAGTCGAAGTGGTGCTGTCGTTTCTGGCAGCGAACGGGATTCGCGCGGTGACGGCGTCGCTGTCGTCTCGGTCAGTGCATCCGTTCACGGTCGACGGGATGGGCAAGATCAGCATCCTGGTCGAGGAGGCGGACGCGGAACAGGCCCGGCGGCTGCTGTCGGCGCACGAGTTTCGTGCGGACGATGCCAGCGAGGAGCGAACGTAGCCGTTCGGGCTACGGTCTCAACGCAATTTGGCCTTCAGTGCGGCGAGCTGTTCGGCCAACTGAGTATTGAGCGGCTGATTGTTGCCGGAATCCCTTCCGGGACGGGGCTGCGGGGTGACGGCGGGTTTGCTTTTGCCCCGGTCACGCTGGGCGCGGCGGTCGCGGCGAACCCGCATTCCCTGCGGACGTTCTTCGCGCCGGTCCGCCGGAGGCCGCGGTTCCCGTTCACGCCGCTCGGGCACGGCCTCGGGCCGGGGTGCGCCGTCCACAGCCTGCGGTTCCCCGTGTTTTGCGCGCCGTGGATGCTTCTTGCGTGCGGGGATCAGGGCTTTCATGGACAGCGAGATGCGCGGCAATTCCTTGTCGACCTTGATGACCTTGACACGCACGATCTCACCGACCTTGACGACCTGGCGGGGGTCTTCCACGAACCGGTTGGTCAGTTCGGAGAGGTGCACGAGCCCGTCCTGGTGGACGCCGATGTCCACAAAGGCGCCGAAATCGGTGACGTTGGTGACGACGCCTTCCATGACCATGCCCCCCTCGAGCTGTTCGACGGAGGTGACGTTATCGAGGAACTTGGGCACCTTGAATTCAGTACGGGGATCGCGTCCCGGTTTCAGGAGTTCGTGGCGAATATCGGTCAGGGTATGGGTGCCGATGACGTCGTCGGAGAACTGCGAGAGATCGAGTCCGGCGAGGACTTTGGGATCTTTGATCATCTGGTCGACCTGCATCTGGACGGCCTCGGCAATCCGTTCGACCACGGGATAGGCCTCGGGGTGGATTCCGGTGTTGTCGAGGACGTTGTCGCCATTACTCACCCGCAGGAACCCGGCGCATTGCTCGAACACTTTATCGCCGATGCCGTCGACGTCCATCAGCTGCCGCCGGTTTCTGAAGGCGCCGGTCCGGGAGCGGAATTCGACGATGTTCTCGGCGACATTGGACGGAACGCCGCTGACGTAGCGCAGGAGCGCCACGGAGGCGGAGTTGAGGTCAACGCCGACCTTGTTCACACAGGAGACAACGGTGGTGCGCAGGCCTTCGCGGAGGCTCTTCTGGTTGACGTCATGCTGGTATTGTCCGACGCCGACATGCCGGGGGTCGATCTTGACGAGCTCGGCGAGGGGGTCCTGCAGGCGGCGGGCAATCGAGATGGCGCCGCGGACGGTCACGTCCAGGTCGGGGAATTCGGCGCGGGCCAGTTTGGATGCGGAGTACACCGAGGCGCCCGCCTCGTTGACCAGCACCGAGAACAGGTCGTCGCGGTTGAGCCGCCGGAGGGCGTCGCGAATGAACG
>JAAYAQ010000186.1 GCA_012719295.1 Candidatus Hydrogenedentota bacterium
CAATTCGCCGCGGACCACGGCATTCCGCGGGTGTTTGAATCGCTGGAGGAGATGGCAGGGGAGGTCGATTGCGCCATTATTCACAGCTGCGACTGGGACACCCACGTAGACAAGGCGCGGCCCTTTGTCGAGGCGGGTAAGGCCGTCCTCATCGACAAACCGATGGCGGGACGGCTCAGCCACATCAATCAGTTGAAGACCTGGATTCGGCAGGGCGCGCGAATTACGGGCGGTTCTTCGCTGCGATTCTGTTACGAGACTCGCGATTGGCTCGGGCAGCCGGAGTCCGCACGCGGCGTGCCGCATACCGTGGTCTGCGGATGCGGGGTGGACGAGTTCAACTACGGCATACACGCGTATGCGATGCTCTCCGGCATTCTCGGGCCGGGGATCGCGCGTGTCCGGCATCTGGGCGCGGGCGTGCAGCGGCGTATTGAAGTCACCTGGAATAAGGGTGCAAAGGGTTTTCTCGTCATCGGGAAGGCGGAGACCTGGCTCCCGTTTTACGCCGCCATTATCACGGAGCGGAGTATCACCCAGTACCAGGCCGATTCGTCCCGGTTGTATGCGGCGTTGCTCGAGGCCGTGCTCCCGTACCTCGCGGGCGAAACCCCCACGGCTCCCGTGGGCGTTGACGCGCTCTTCGAGCCCGAACTCTGCGCCCTGGCCGCGCGGCGTTCCTGGCTTCACGGGGACGCGTGCACGTCGCTGGCCGACCTCAACGATGACGACGCCTACGACGGCCCCGCCTTCGCCCGGGAGTACCGCAAGGCGCGGTACCCGGATTTGTAGCGCAGGCGTCTCGCCTGCATCCTTCCTTCGTGTGTGGGACCGACGCCCTCGCCGGTCAAACCCGGGTGGTCGCCGGAAGCGGCGGCCCACACCGGAGACGACAAAGAGAGTCCCATGCCATTGAAACGCATGGCCGGGCTCGACTATCCTGATTCGGCACGCGCGGAGGGGCGGGCACGCTCCAAGTGGCGGTCTTGGCGGCACGGGGTCAGGAAGTATAACGCCAACACGTTCCCTGGATGGCCCCGCGGACCCACGCGCAAGGTCTAAATACGGAAAACGCGAGGCCATGGCCCGGATAGGGAAAGGAGTCGGCGATGTGTGAGCACTGTACGCGACGGGAGTTCTTCGGAATGGGCGCGGCCGGCGGATTGCTTCTGGCCGGAGCAACGTGGACGCATACCTGGGCTTCGGAGGCGGCGCCCGCGGGGCCGCGTGGAAAGACCCGCATCTGCGTGCTCTTTTCGGGCGAGCCGCAGCCGGATGACCGCAACTGGGGCGCCGATACCGGGCAGATCGACGCGGTCAAAGCACGCCTGGCCGAGGCCGAGAAGAACCTGGGGAACATCGAACTGGTCATCGGACAGTCCCGCAGCCCGGAAGAAACGCAGGCGCTGTTGGAAAGCGCGGGACCGGACGCCCCGGTACTGGCAATCAACGTGCAGAATTTCGCCCTGACGGGCGTGGTCAAACCGGTGCTCGAGTCGGGCCGGCCCATGGTGGTGTTTTCGCTGCCGGCCAGCGGCCATGACTGGATGTATGCGCCCCGCTGGCACCGCGCCGGACACCGTGTGGCGCTGATGCCCACCAGCGATTACAACGAGGTGGAGCGCGCGCTGCGGCTGCTCCGTGTGCCGCCCATGATGCGGCGGAGCCGCATCCTGTTGTTCCCGCCCGCGCGAGGCACTCAGGCCGCCTGTACCCCCGAAGAGGTCAAGGCGCGGCTGGGCGCAGACGTGCTTGCGGTCGAGGAGAAGGTCTTCGACGATCTGATCACCGCGGCGGACGAAGCGGCGGTGCGCGCCGAGTGCGAAGCCTGGACCAAAGGCGCCAAGCAGATCATCGAGCCTACCCGCGAGGACATCGAGAAAGCCGCGCGGGTCAGTGTCGCGCTGGAGCGTTTGATTGAACAGGAACACGCGGACGCCCTGGCGATCGGCACGTGCATGGGGTGGCTCCCGCGCGGGTTCCCCTGTCTGGGCTTCACGCGCTTGCGCGACCGCGGCATCCCGGCCGCCTGTGAGGGCGACATGGACTCGCTCCTCACCATGCTCCTGTTCCAGTATGCCCTCGACCAGCCGGGCTTCCAGGGCAACGCGACGTTTGACACCTCGCGCAACGTCCTGTGGACCGCTCACTGCACCGCTCCGCTCAAGATGGACGGTCCGAAGGGCGACGCGGCGCCCTACCTGTTGCGCGGACATTCCGAGGTGGGCGGCAGCGGCTGCGTCCCCGAAGTGCAGTACCGCGTCGGCGAAGTCATCACCCGGATGAAGTTTGTCAACCTGTCGACGCTCCTCGCATCCACAGGGAAGATCGTCGAAGTCCCCGAACGGGCTGTTCACGGCTGCCGCACGCAGATCGTCACGGAAGTCCGCGATGCGGCGAAGATGGCCGCGAACTGGAGCAGCGCGCTCGAGACCGAAGACGCCATGACGCTGCTGCACCGCGTCGTCCTCTATGGCGATCACATGGACGATGCGCGGCATCTGGCCAAGCTCATGGGGTTCGAGGTGCTCGAGGAAGGCTGAGACTGAACCGCGTGACTGTGGGCAGTTCGCCGGCAACGCCGTCCGACGCTGCGGACTCCGGAACGGGGTTCAATCTGAGTAGCCGCGGGCGCAGCCCGTGGAGCAGTGACCCTGAGGACATACACGACCCCAACGGGGCCGAACGGGCCATTTGTCGGTGGTTCAATCCCTGCGAAGCTCTTGAGGGCGGGGCCGTCCACCGAGTCCACGAAGTCCACCTGCGGCGTCTTGCAGGCCCTCCCCGGCGGCAGCGCTTCTCAGGGGGGCCGCCGGCGGGTTGTGCTGCGGAAGAAGATTGCCGCACGGGCAGCCGGGCTGATACGATGAACCCGGCAGAGGGGTCGCGTGGTGTCCGGACAGGCAACGCGGAGCGGAACGCGGCAGTGCTTCAGGCAGGCACATCGTTCGGGAAATACCGGATTCTCTCCTTCGTTGGACGCGGGGGGATGGGCGTCGTCTATCTTGCGGAGGACACCATCCTGGGGCGCCGGATTGCCTTGAAGGTCCTGGACCGGAGCATCACGGAGGACGTCCAGCTCGAAAAACGTTTCCGGCAGGAAGCGCGCGCTATCGCGGACTTCCAGCACCCCAACATCGTGCCAATTCACTCCCTCGAAAAAGTGGACGACACCTTGGCCATTGACATGCCGTACATTGATGGAGGGTCTCTGTGCGACGCGCTGGCGGTCGATGCCGCGAAACGGCCGCAGACGCTGGAATCCGTTCGCGGGGTGCTGTCCGCGCTCGCGTGTTGCCATGGCCGGGGGCTCGTTCACCGCGACGTCAAGCCGAGCAACATCCTGATCCGCAATGACGGCACGCCGTTGCTGTCCGATTTCGGGTTGGCGAAGATCCTGGCGGAACAACAATCCGCGACTCTGGCGATGACCTCCACGTCGGGTTTCTTTGTCGGGACGCCGCGCTACGCTCCGCCCGAATCGTGGGACGGGCAAGACGCCACGCCGTCGTGGGACGTGTACTCCGTGGGGATGGTGTTATACGAGGCTTTCGCGCCCCGGCTGCCGTACGACGCCCAGACGCCCATGGGGCTGGTAAAACAGATTCTCGAGCGGAAGATTCCCCCGCTGGCCGAGGTGGCCGAGGACGTCTCGGAGGAATTCAGCGGGGCGGTTGCACGCATGCTGGACCGTGATCCCGGAAACCGTCCCCCCGATGCGGCCGCGGCGGCGGCGCTGCTCGGCACGGCGCCGGAATGGAAGTCGGGGGGATTCGACAGCGGTGCGACCGTGATGCAGCGCGTGCTGCCGAGAATACCAGAGCCGCCTGAGAGCGTGCCGCACCGCCCGCGCAGGCGCATGCCCTGGGCCGTGGCGGCGGCGGTGGCGGTGGCGTCCGGTATCGTCCTTGTCGCGCTCGCTCTGGTCCTGGAGGCTCGGACCGGCGCGCGGCCCGGCGAGGGCGCGGGGACGCCTGCCCAGCCGGTGCTGGCCCTCGAAACGACCCCCTCGACGGTGTTTGATACCATTGAACCGGCGTCTGGAGAGGTCTGGCCCCGGCACCTGCTCCTCCTGGCCCCCGAGAACACGCGGCAATGGACGGCCCTGGCCTATGAAGGCGCCCGCATCTGGGCCCTGGAGGTTTCCACGCAGAACCCGGAGACGCTGCACATCGAAGGCCACTGGGCGGGCTATGCCGACCGGGCCGCCTCGGTGTTTCAGCAGGGCGACGTGACCGGCACCGGCCGATGGATCGTCCCCAATGAAGAGCTCAGCCTCGCCCTGGAATTCAACAACCTCCTCGACGGAGTCCGAAAATCGGGGGCATTCATCTGCAGAAAGACCAGAGGCGCCGTCTCCGATACGGACTTTCTGGCCGGTTTCGCGTCGGACGATTTCGCTTTGCCTCTTCTGTACAATGAGATTCTGCCGCGCGGGCTGGAATGGGGGGAGGACGTGGAGACCGCGTTCCTCGCGCGTCTCGCGCCGCGGCTGGTGGCGTTCCGCCTGCCTGAAGGCGCCGGACCGATCACGATTGACGGAACCCTCGACGAAGCCATCTGGAAGTCGTCGAGTCTGAACCCCGGTTTCGACCGGACCAGCCGGGGCGACAAAAACCGGCTGTGGTGTTTGTACGATTCCCGGGGCCTTTACGTGAGCGCCCGCATGAGTCTGCCCGAGGCCGATCCCGAACTGGTGCTCACGGTGCTGGCACGGTTTGAAGTCCCTGTGTCGTATTCGACCCGGTGGTCGGTTCTGTACAGAAACGATGGGATTCGGGCCAGCCGCGCGGAGACGTCGGGGCGTTCTGTTGCCTGGCAGTGTGAATGGGAGACAGGGCTCGCCGTTTCCAGTGGCGTGGTGCAGACGGAGGTCTTCATTCCCTTTGCCAACCTCGGCTATTCCACGCCTCCGAAACCCGGGGACCGTTGGCGGTTGCTCGGTTCCGCAGCGGATGCGCCCAATGCGGCCAACGCCGGCCAGGGAGTCATCCTGGTGTTTGGAACCGAGAGCGCGGGGTGAATCACCATGAGACCTGTTCGGAACGCAGCGGGCAGGGTGTTTGTATTGGCGGGATGGCTGCTCCTTGCCGGGGCAACTGCCCGCGCGGCGGAACTCTCCATCCCTTCGTCGATGCCTCAGAGGCTCTCGGTAATTGACGACGTACTGTACTTCTCGGCGGACGACGGCGTTCATGGCCGGGAACTGTGGGCGGTCGACCGCCAGCATCATCCCCGGATGGTGGCCGATATCGAACCGGGACCGGGTTCGTCCTCGCCCGAGCAGTTCCATGCCGGACAGGGCAACGTGATATTCACCGCAACGACGTCCGCGAGCGGCACCGAACCATGGCTCTTGAATCCGGCTGGCGGTCCTCCCAGGCAACTCGCGGACCTGGCGCCGGGCCCCAAATCCTCGCCGGCGGCCCTGGTCAGCCCGTCTCCCGGCCGTCTCCTGGCCTTTGTGGGCACCAACGGCACCGCGTGCACGCTGTGGAGGGTGAACCTGGACTCGCTGACGCTGGAACTCGTGAAGCGGGCCGGGACGTGGACCGAGAACGCGTACGCGGCGCTCAACAGCGGCGCCCTGCTCTTTTCCTCTCAGAACCAGCTCTGGATTTCCAACGGTACCGCGGAGGGCACCGTGGTTTTGCTGGAACAGACCATCAATATCGGAGAGATTGCCTCGTTAGGGGAACGGGCGATACTCTCGATGGTCCATCCCGAGTGTGGTTTTGAACTCTTTGTCTGCGACGGCACTCCGAACAGCATCGCGCTGTTAAGGGACATTATGCCCGGCCTCGAGGGATCCAATCCCCGCAACTTCTTCTCCACCGGGGAGCGCGTGTTTTTTGAGGCCGATGACGGGGACCACGGCCTGGAGTTATGGGTCACGGACGGTTCCCTTGAGGGCACGTACCTGGTCAAAGACATTCTCCCGGGAAAGGATAGCAGCGATCCGCATTATTTTGCCCAGTGCGGCGACGCGGTCTACTTCGCGGCAACCGATGGCGCGTCCGGCATCGAATTGTGGCGAAGCAACGGAACCGGCGCGGGAACGTGGCGGGTCTCCGAGCTCGCCCCGGTCTCCGGCTCCGGCGCCGTGTGGTCCATTATGAGCTTCAAGGACAAGGTCTTCTTCTGCAGCGACTCCCAGGCGTTCGGTGAAGAAGTCTTTTACACCGCGGGCGCCCCGGGCGATGCGACCGTGCTCATGGATGTTGTTCCCGGACCCGGAAGTTCCGGTCCGGATAACCTTACGGTCTTTGGCGATGATCTGTTTTTCACCTGCAATGATGGCAAGCATGGCGAGGAGCTGTGGATGAGCGCCGGTCAGGCCGGCCGGCCGGTCCTGGTGGCCGACATCTATGCCCCGCCGGCGGAGAAGGCCTTATCGTCGTCTCCGCGCCACCTGACGCCGTTCCAGGGAGGCCTCCTGTTTTGCGCGAGGGACATCGGCCATGGCGCCGAGCTGTGGCGGACCGACGGAACCTCCGATGGAACGGTATTGGTGAACGACATCGTTGCCGGACCCGCCGACTCGGGGCCGAGCGCCTTCGCGGTACTGGGGGACCGGGCGTTCTTCTCGGCCGCCGAGCCTTCCACGGGCCGGGAACTGTGGGTGACCGACGGCACCGCCGAACATACCCGGCCGGTGGCCGACCTGTGGCCGGGTCCGGCAAGCTCCAATCCGCGGCAACTTGTGGCTGTCGCCGGAGCGATCTGTTTTCTGGCCAGTGACGATGCGGGCACCCGCGTGTGGAGGTCCGACGGGACCCCGGAAGGCACCGTGCCGCTGCCCGTCGCTGCCCCAGGCGATGACCTTCTGTTCAACCGCGTGTTTGCCTGGCGGGATGCCGTCTACGCCCATGCCTCCACCGCTTCGGATTCCGTTTCGCTATTCAGCGCGTCTCCCGGCGGCGCGCAGCTCGAGCAGCTCGTGACCCTGCCAGGACAGGGGCCCGGTGCGATGCGCGGTGGGGGAGGGGGCGCCGCTCCGGAAACCGTGCGGGAACCCGCCGCGACCGTGTGCGCGCTGTTTCCGCCCGGGCGCGAGCTGCCGTTCACCCAACCGGCGAGAATGGGCGATGTCACGTACTTCGCCGCGTACACCCCCGAATGCGGCACGGAACTCTGGAAGACCGGCGCAGCGCTCCGTGACGCGACCCTGGTTGCGGACATTTTTCGCGGGCCCGCGAGTTCATGCCCGACCCACCTTACACCCGTCGGCCAACGGCTTTACTTCATTGCGGAGACTCTCCAGCAGGGCCGCGTGTTGTACGAAAGCGACGGTACCGCGGGCGGCACCGCGATGTTGCGTCCCCTCGAGCCGAGAGGATTCGCGTACCCCGTCATGACGCCCGTGGAACTCGCGGCATTCGGCACCGGCAAGGTTTTCCTCATTGCGCCGCATCCCACACGCGGAGTACCGGGGCAGCTCGAACTCTGCCTGCTGACCCTCTCGGATGCCGGGCCCATTCTGAATATGTTCCCGACCGCCGAGGCCGTGAAAACCTGCTTCCATGCCCTGACGGAGAGCGGTCATCTCATGTACTTTATCCTCGACGATGGGCTGCATGGAGAAGAGTTGTGGGTGTCGGATGGCGCCCCTGAGGGCACGCGCATCGTCAAGGACATTCTCGAGTAGGCGTGTCCGCCCGCGCGGCAGGCGTCAGGGCGGGGGAAAAAGCCAGCCCAGACGGATGATGACCACCGCCAGCACCGCTCCCACAAGATCCGCGACGAGGTCGAGCGCGGTGTTGAGGTACCCGCCGACGCCGGTCTCGGGCACCAGCACGGTCGCGATGAATTCGATGATCTCGTTCAGCCCGCCGACGCCCAGCCCTGCCATGGCCACCACGATACACAGCGCGGTTCCCGGTCGCACCCCCGGGCGGAGCAGCGGGCGCAGCAGGTGGTACATGACGAGCGTGGCCACGCCAAAACCGACGATGTGCACGAACTGGTCGTACCGCAATATCGGAAGGGTTTTAGACAGCGGTGCCAGCATGACGCCATACAGCACGCCGTCGCCGACCCGGATGCCCCCCCCGCAGAGGTGCAGCACCGCCCAGGCTACAAGACCCCACAGAATGGGCAGGGGGTACCGCACACGATCGTTGGTCAACGCGATCACCGCCATGAAAAAGACGATCACCGCCACGTACAGAAGAAACTCGTAGTTCCGGCGGTACCCGAAATATGCCGCGAACGGAATCAGCGCCGACAACAGTACCGCCAGCGGCGCGATGTGGGCACGCTCGAACCTCAACATATGGGTTGGCCCCTTTCCGGTGTCGCTCCCCGATCAGACGCTGCGATTCAGGCCATGCACTCTGACACGGTCAATGGATGGACACGCTCTCGTGGCGTCACGCGGTCCGCCCTGGCTGCCGGACACCCCGGGCCAGGCCGTTTACAGCTCGACGATCCGCTGAAACTGTTTGGACAGCCTCTCGACGCCCGTCTTCGTGATGCGGGCGCCGTTCTCCCAGCGCAATCCAAAATCCTTGTCCTGGAAAAAGGTGTCGACCTGGAACGTCATGTTCTCCTGCAGCGTGTACGTTGACGTGGACTCCATCCAGGGGCGCTCGACCTCCATCATGCCGATCCCGTGGCAGGGCCCGTAGAGCATGTATTTCCGGAAGCCGCGGCGTTCGACCCATTCCTCGTATTCACGCACCACCTCGGCGGCGGGCTTGCCGCCCCGCATCAGTTCGAAGGTTTTGATGTGGGCTTCGAGGCCGAACTCGACCAGGCGCTTCTTGCGCGAGGGGAGTTTGCCAATCGAGCACGGGAGCCCGACGCTCGAGGAATACCCGCCGACGCGCGCCCCGATGTTAAGCTGGATGATCTCGTTGCGCTTGAGTTTCGTGTGCGTCGGGCGTGAAATGGCGTGTTTCGTGCCGGGGCCGCTGAAGCAGTACAGGGCGTGGCCTTCGTATTCGCCCCCGTGCTTGTAGATTTCGCGCTGCGCGATGCCGATCACCTGCAGCTCGGTCATGCCGGGCTTCATCTCGGCGAGGATGGCTTCGATCGCCTTCTCGCTGATCTTGTACGCTTTCTTCATCAACCGGATTTCGTTCGCGCTCTTGCTGGCGCGCAGGCTGGTCAGCGTGTCGTCGGCTTTCACCAGTTTGACGCCCGGCAACTCGCGCTGCAGGCTGAAGTACACCGGAAGCGGCATGATCGAGAAGCCCACGAGCCCGAGCTTCTTGAGGCCGCGCCGGCCCATGGCCTTGCGCACCACGTCTTTGTAGTTTGCCACGGGAATGCCCGGATATTCCGGATCGGCCGACTCGCGGTATTCGACCATCATCGCGATGTCCGGGATCACGCTGCGCCCCTGCGCGTAAGCCTCGCTTTCGGGGCCGATGATCAGGACGGGCTTCCCGTTCGCGGGCACGAATACCCCCGCCGACTCGAACGTCGGCCAGTATTCGGTCAGATACCGCACGTTCGCGAAATCGGCTTCGTTGGAATGCACAAGCGCCGCGTCGAGGCCGGCTTGCCGGATGTTCCGCTGCAATTTTTCGAGCCGCTCTTTGTATTCCGCCTTGGCAATCGCCTGCATGTCATGTCTCCTTCGCTGCTTGATGGGCCTGCAAAAACCGCGCTCCCCGTTGCAGGAGCGTTTCAATCAAAAGGTCGAGTTGCTCCGCGGCGCGCGGTCCGCAATTCTTCACAATGAACGGGTCCGGGCGAACCGCCCCCTCCCCGTAGGAAATCTCGCCTTGCGGCATCGGATGAAATTCCCACGGATGAAAATAGAAGCACAGGAAAGGCTCGACGTTCCGAGCCTGGCAATACCCCGAGAATCCGTCGATGTGCCGCATCAGCGCATGGGCCCCTTCCGTGCGGAACAGCGGCCACTGGTCCATGTCCCGTCCGTACGGGTCCGTCGATTCCATCGAGAGATCGGCAAACGCGGGCAACTCGACGATGCGGAGATCGCCCTCTTGCGTCCAGTCCTCGCGGCTCGGGTGATACGGGCGCAGGCGTTCCCGGTAATAATACATCGGATAGGTCGCGTCGGCCACGTATCCCAGGCTGTCGAGCGCCGTGACCACGGCGGTGGACCCAAACAGCCGCGGGCACCGGAACGATACCGGGCGTACCCCGGCCACGTCTTCAATCCATTCGGTGCACAGGCGCAACCGTTCCGGGACCTCCTGTTCCAGGACCGGCATCATCCCCGGGATGTCAAACAGGGAATCGCCGATGGTCTCGTGAAACAGCGTGTGGGCGCCGAGCTCGTGGCCCCGGTCCAGGACACTGCGCACGGTCTCAGGGTGTTTTCGCGCTCCGTCGCCCGTAAAGAAGAACGTGGCGGTGACGCCGCGCCGTTCCAGGATGTCCAGGATGACGGGCGTGCCGTGGACGATGCCCTCGTAGAAGGGCGTCCAGCTTCCGATATCGGTCTCCATGTCAAACCCGAGCACGACCTGCATACGGCTTGCCTTTCCATGCGTCTGCCGCCCGCCGTGTCCGCACGGACGGTTTGGCTTTCCTTGAGCGGTCCGGGCCTCCCGGAGGGCCGCCCTCCGCCTTCTTCGTTTTGAGGCCCGGAGAGAGGGCTTCACCCCCAACGCCAACCCGGCGGCAGTCTAGCAAATCCGCGGCGCTCCTGGCCAATCCGCCGGGGCGGCACCCGGTGGTTCTGCGCGATCCCGCGCCTCGGGCGCCGGCCCCCGGAGGCCGGGGGAACGATTGACTTGCTCGGTGCCCTCCAAAACGTATACCATGCGACCGGTTTTGACTCTTGGGGGAGTGTCTGTCCGTCGGCCAGGATCGAGACGGATGGCAGCGAACCAGAAGAACACAGGGGATTGTCATGACGAACTTTTCATGGATAGACGGGAGCATTGTGGGCCTGTACATCGTGGCCACGATGATTGCGGGAATCGCGGTGCGCAAGTACGTCGGCAAAGTCGAGCATTTCCTCATTGCCGGCCGCGAGATGAACCTGTATCTCGGCATCGCATCGCTTGCGGCCACCGAATTCGGCATCGTGACGTGCATGTACACGTCGCAGAACGGGTATCGCAACGGGTTTGCCGGGGCGACTCCCGGCATCCTCGCGATGCTGGCCATGTTCTTTGTGGGCTACACGGGGTTCTGCGTGAAACCGCTGCGTGATGCGGGCGTGATCACCATCCCGGAACTGTTCGAGAAGCGCTACGGCCCGCGCATCCGGTGGGCGGCCGGCGTCGTCATCGTCCTGGGCGGCCTGCTCAACATGGGCGTCTTCCTGCGTACCGGCGGCGATTTCCTCGTGGCGGTGTGCGGGTTTGACCCGAAATACCTCGAGATCACCATGACGGCGCTCCTGGTGTTCGTGGCCATTTACACCGTGCTGGGCGGCATGTTGTCCGTGCTGGTCACGGATTTCCTGCAGTTCGTGGTCATGAGCGGCGGCCTGCTCGCTGTGACCATCCTGATTCTGGTCAATGTCGGCTGGACCGATCTCGTGGCCGCCGTGCAGAAGAACTACGGGGCGGGCGGCTTCAATCCGCTCGTCAAACCGGACATGGGGTGGAAATACATCGCCGACAATGCCCTGCTCAGTCTGGCCATGGTCTTGACATGGCAGACCACCATCCAGCGATTGCTGGCGGCGAAGGACACGAAGACCGGGTGCCAGGTGTACACCCGCACCAGCGTGTTCTTCCTGTGCCGCTGGCTCATTCCGGTGCTGTGGGGCATCGCGGCCCTTGCCGTGCTTGATCCCGCGGAAATCGGCGATAACACGCTGCTGGCCATGCCCACGATGCTGAGCCGGCTTACCCCCGTGGGCTTGATGGGCATCCTGGTCGCCGCCATGCTGGCCGCCGACATGTCCACCGACGCGTCCTACATGCTCACGTGGTCCAGCGTGATCTACAACGACATCCTCGCGCCGTTCCATAAGAACCAATGGTCCGAAAAGCGCGGCCTGATCGTGAGCCGTTCGCTCGTCGCCATCATCGG
>JAAYAQ010000187.1 GCA_012719295.1 Candidatus Hydrogenedentota bacterium
ACCTGGACCAGTATTGTCACCACCCGGGAACATACCCTGCAGCTGGCCAATTGCGTCCACGGGGCACTGCGCGTCTACGATTTGCCGGATCTGGTGGCCAGCCTCGGCGATCAGATCGCGGTCGTTCATCCCGTGAATGCGATGGGCAATTGATTGGGAGCTTGGGGCCCGGGAACAGGGGTCGGCCCGAAGCATGACCGCGGCGTGAGCTTCGAGGTTCTCTTGATGTAGGTCTTATGGGTCTTATGGGTTACAGGGCCGATGCGCCGCCTTACCTCACCCGCCAGACGTGGACGACGGGTTTTGTGTCGTCGGCAAAGAGCTCGAGAACGTAGAGGAGGTCGTGTGCGCGGTCGTAGGCGACGTCGCCGATGCGGTAGCGGCGCTGGGGTCCCGTGCCGAGCATGTCTTCTTCCACGCGCGCGGGATTGAGAAGCAGGCGGTTGTCGAGGGCGAGGTGCGCGTAGGGCTGGGGTTCCCAGGGTTGGGCGTCGCCGGAGGCCACGCGGGCCAGGTCGCCGGGGTTGTAGAGGATGAACCAGGCCTCCATGCGGGACGACCACCATCCGCGGAAATCGTTGTGGTTGGCGCAGCCCTGCAGGTCGGCGCCGGAGCAGGGAGTGCCGTCGGCGTTGCGGCAGACGGTGAACTGGCCGACAAACTCGGTTTCGACACAGGGGAACTCCGGTCCGGCGGGATTGACCCAGCCGTACCAGTATTTCGCGCCGACGCCTTTCGTGCCGGCGAAAAGAACGGCCGATTTCCCGGTGGATGTGGTGAGCCAGGCGCCGCCTTCCCACTCGTCGGCGTGCTGGTAGCCGCGCAGGGCCTGGTTGACGACGTCTTCGCTGTCGCGGGAGCTGCGGTAGAGGAGGAGGGGTATTTCTTTGAGGCGAGTACCCGGCGCAGCCGGGGCGCCGTCGTCCGTCCAGGGTTGATAGGCGAACAAGGCGGGACCCTGGCCGGACCAGCCGCCGTCGCGGTAGCGTCCGGTGGCGAGGCGGCGTCCGCCCGTGTGTGCGTCGGCCCACTCCCGGGGAATTTCGAAGAGGTAGCCGTTGACGCTGTAGAGGGATTGGTGGCCGATGTGCCAGGCGCCCTGGGGATTCGGGTTGTCGAGGCCGGGCTCGAGCCACGCGTGGGTAGGCCCCTGGGCCGCGGCATCTTCGTGGAAGTGCTGTCCCCATGCGAGGTGGAGTTTGGGCCCCGTGGCGGGATCCGCGATGAGCGCCATGCCAACGCGCGGAATCTCGCAGTACTCGGTAAAGAGTCCGCGGGCGGCGTCGCGAAACGGCTGAATGAACGCCGCTTGAGGCAGCGCGCCGGGGGATTTCGCGGCCACGGGCCGGGGGATGGACACCTCGGCAATCTGGTTGCCGTTGGGGAGTTCGCCGTAGGGCAGGCGTTCGTGTCCCATGACGAAGAGCGAGCCGGGAAAGCCGTCGTTGTCGCCCGCGGGATCGCCCTGGGGGTTAAACGTCATGGCGTTGCCGCCGTAGCCGAACGTTTCGGGGCGCTCGCCGTCGCCGGGCAGCCGGAACGCGCCGAGATAGGCGAAATCCGCCGGGTCGACGGTTGACGTGGCCGCGTGGAGCGCGCCGGCCGGCGCGAGCACGGTGAAGGCCGCAAGGATTAGGCGTGTGAAAACGGTTTGGCGGTTCATGATCCCCTCCTCATGCCCCAAGCGCGCCGCCGCGTGGATTGACCACAGCGCCAGTGTAGCACGGAACGCCGCGCGGGAGACCCCTCATTTCGCGGCCCGTTTTCTTGACAGGTGCGCATACGGATGGTAGGATTACGGCACTTGGGAAGTCCCAGGAAGGAATCGGACACACGCAATGGCACAGAGACTCGACACGATGTTCGCCCGTACGAATGCCGGCTCGGCGCAGGCAGTCGTAGTGGTGGTGGTACGTGTCGACGCCTGTGCGCCGTAGCGGGTTCTAAACAAGGCTGAATCAGCCCCCACCGGCGTGAAGGCGCCGGTGGGGGCGGTTTTTTCCCCCTCCTCGAGCGCCGGGATCGCCGCGATGGGCACCACAAGGAGACACGGGAATGACCACCTTGACCGGCGCGCAACTCATTGTCCGCCTGCTCGAACGCCAGGGCATCCGCATTGTCGCGGGGATACCCGGCGGGGCGAATCTGCCGCTTTACGACGCCCTCGGGCAATCGGACCGCATTCGCCACGTGCTGGCGCGTCACGAGCAGGGCGCGGGGTTCATTGCGCAGGGCATGGCCCGCGCCACCGGGACGACGGCGGTGTTTCTGGCGACGTCCGGGCCGGGGGCGACGAACGCCCTGACCGCGCTGGCCGACGCCAAGCTGGATTCGGTGCCGATCATCTGCATCACGGGCCAGGTGCCCCGTGCGATGATCGGAACGGACGCCTTTCAGGAGGTCGACACCTACGGGATGAGCATCCCCCTCACGAAGCACAACTTTCTTGTGCGGTCGGCGGCGGATTTGCTCAAGATCATCCCCGAAGCGTTCCGGATTGCGGCGTCGGGACGGCCCGGCCCGGTGCTGGTGGACGTGCCCAAGGATGTCCAGTGCGAGACGGTGTCGTTCGAGACATGGCCCGAACCGGGATCGGCTGACCACCCTCCGGAGTTCGACGCGGCGGCGGTTGCGCGCGCGGCGGAATGCATCAACAGGGCCGAGAGACCGGTGCTGTATCTCGGCGGCGGGGTGGTGTACGGCGGCGCGTCGGACCACGCGGTCCGGCTGGCGGAAACGGCGTTGATTCCCACGACGATGACGTTGATGGGGCTGGGCGCGATGCCTCCGGATCATCCCCTCTCGATGGGCATGCTGGGGATGCACGCGGCGCGCTTCACCAACCTCGCCCTGGAAGAGTGCGACGTGCTTATCGCGGCGGGCGCACGGTTTGACGACCGGGCTACGGGAAAGGTGGCGGAGTTCTGTCCCAACGCGAAGATCGTGCACATCGACATCGACCACAGCGAACTGGACAAAATCAAGGCCGCGCACGTGGGCATCGTTGGCGATGTGCGTGCGGTCCTGGAACAGCTGTTGCCGCAGATCCGGCGCGAGCCGCGTCCGGCGTGGCTCGAGCGCGTGGAGGCATTGCGCCGCACGTACCCAATGGACATGCCCGGCATCGGCGATGTGCGCACCCCCTACGGACTGATCGCGGAAACGGCCCGGTGCGTCGACGGCGCGGCCATCATCGCGACCGACGTCGGCCAGCACCAGATGTGGGCGGCCCAGGCCTACCCAGTGCGCCGGCCGCGGCAATGGCTGACGTCGGGCGGGCTCGGCACGATGGGATTCGGCCTGCCGGCGGCCATCGGCGCGGCGCTGGCGTGTCCCGGGCGCGCCATCGTGTGTTTCAGCGGCGACGGGAGCCTGCTGATGAACATCCAGGAACTCGTGACGGCCGTCGAGGAGAACGCACACGTCAAGGTCATCGTCATGAACAACAATTCGCTGGGGCTGGTGCACCAGCAGCAGGACTTGTTCTATGGGAAACGCATCTTCGCGTCGGATTACCGCGTCGCGGTCGATTTCTGTGCGGTCGCGCGGGGGTTTGGCATGCGGACGGCCGACCTGGGTGCGACAGACGACCCCGCCGGACTCCTCGCGGAAGCCCTGGCGGCGCCGGGCCCGTGCCTGATCCACGCGCCCATCGACGTGAACGAGAAGGTCTATCCCATGGTCCCGCCGGGCGCGGCCAACCGTGACATGGTGGCGCACAAGGCGGTCGCGGGATGAGGCGAAACCCCGGGACCCGGTCGCGCGTCCTGCGTGATCGGGCGCACAGGGGTTGGTCCAATCCGTTGGATGATGAGCGAAGGTTTCGATCTCAGGGAGCAATACGGAATTTCCAGGAGAAGACTAATGAGTATCGCAACAGACTCCGCCGCCGTTTCGGCCTTGCCGCGGACGGTTCTGGAATTGACAGTCAACAACCATCCGGGCGTGATGTCGCACGTGTGCGGCCTGTTTGCACGGCGGGCGTATAACGTCGAAGGTATTCTGTGCATGCCGATCGGCGACGGCACGTGCAGCCGCATCTGGCTTCTGGTGAACGAAGACGCCCGCCTCGACCAGATGATCAAACAGACCGGGAAGCTGCACGACGTCCGCACCGTGCGCCGCCACCCCGCCACCCACGACGTGTTCGTGCAGCTCGAAGCGTTTTTCAGAGAGTAGGAAACCGGGGTCCCGTGGCCTCTGCCCCGGAACAGCGCGTTTAAACGGGGACGCGCAGCCGCGCCGCGCACGGCGCTTGGAGCAGGTGCCCGTTCTTCGTCCGGGGTTTTTAAACTCGGTGTCCTCTGTGGCACATCTCCTATTGTTTCCTGCGGGGCCTCTTTTGCCCCGCTATGCGCGGGCTTGGTATCCTAGGCGTGGCCGGGGCCCGGCGGCCGCGGGATGACGCGGCCGGCGCAGGGACCCCGTTTTGCGTTTATGGGAAAGGGCGATTCATGAAGGTGGGCATCATCGGGTTTGCGCGCTCGGGCAAGACAACCGTGTTCAATTCGTTGACGGGGGCGCGCGCCGAGGTGGGTGCGTTTGGGAGCCGTGAGGCGAACCTCGCCGTGCTGAAGGTGCCGGACGAGCGGATCGACCGGCTGGCGGAGATTTATACGCCGAAGAAGATCACGTATGCGGAGTTCCAGTTTGTGGACATCGCGCCGGACGAGGCGGCGGGCGAGGAGAAGGCCTTGAGCAGCGCGGCGCTGACGGCCCTGCGCCAGGTTGAGGCGCTGGTGCACGTGGTGCGGGCGTTTGCCAACGAGAATGTGATGCATCCGCTGGGCGGGGTGGATGCGGTGCGGGATTGCCGGTCGCTCGAGGAGGAGATGCAGATCGACGACCTGATCATCATCGAGCGGCGGCTGGAGCGGATGGAGAAAGAAAACAAGAAAGACCGGCAGTTCGAATTGCTGGGGCAGTGCAAGGCCCATATCGAGGCGGGGAAGCCGCTGCGCACGCTCGAACTGAGCGCGCAGGAGGAGAAGGAGATCGCGGGATTCTGTTTCCTGTCGCGGAAACCGCTGCTGCTGCTTGGCAACTACGGCGATGAAGCGATCGGCAAGGATGACCCCGCGGGCCTGCTCGCCTATGCCGCGGAAACGGGCCAGACCCTCGTCGAGCTGTGCGGGGCCATGGAGATGGAAGTGAGCCAGTTGCCCGAAGACGAGCGGGCCGCGTTCCGGGAGGAGCTGGGGTTGGGCGAGGAATCGCGGACCCGGTTTCTGAAGAGCGCGTACGCCATGCTCGGGCTGATCAGCTTTTTGACGGCGGGGGAGCCGGAGGTGCGCGCGTGGACCATTCGGAAGGGGACGCGGGCGCAGGATGCGGCGGGGGTCATTCACAGCGATCTGGCCCGGGGCTTCATTCGCGCCGAGGTGACGCATTACGACGATTTCGTAAAGGCCGGTTCGATGGCGAAAGCGAAGGAAGCGGGGCACCTGCGCCTCGAAGGCAAGGACTACATCGTTCAGGACGGCGACATCATGCTGATCCGGTTCAATGTGTAGTCGCGGCCCTTCCGCGCCATGAGCGGCGATACGTCTGCCCTGGAATGACGCGCTTCGAGATGGGGCTGCGGCGTTTCGCGGGCCGCGTTGTCCCGGAGGGAGAATCCCGGTAGAATGGGCGCGGGTGCGGTCTGTCGAGGTGTGCCTGCAGGCGATCCTTGCGACGCGGGGCGGCTGCGGGGGATGACACACGGACGCGGCGGTCCGCTGAAGGTGGAAGAGTGAGGAGGAGACCCATGAATCTTGGAGTAATCGGGTGCAACACGATGGGCCTGATGCACTGCCAGATGGCGGAGAATGCCGGCCTGAAGGTCGTTGCCTGCGGCGATATCAGCCGCGACAATGCCCGGAAGGCGGCCCGCAAATTCGGCGCGGAGGCCGTCGGGGATTGTGTTGCGTTGTGCAACCGCGACGATGTGGATGTCGTGGCGGTCTGCACGCCGACGCCGACCCACACGGAGTACATCCAGGCGGCGGCCGGGGCCGGGAAACACGTGTTCTGCGAGAAGCCGCTGGGGCGGACGCTGGAGACGATCGACGAGGCGCTGGCGGCCGTCGAGCGCGCGGGTGTAAAGCTCTACGTGGGCCATGTGGTGCGCTTCTTTCAGGAATTCGAGGCCATGAAAGCGCGGATTGACGCGGGGAAGATTGGCAACGTGGGGTTCGTGAAAACCTACCGCGGCGGGATCTTCCCGGGAGGCAAGCTGGGCTGGTTCAGCGACTGGAATATGAGCGGCGGCGTCACGCTGGACACCATCGTGCACGATATGGACTGGCTGCGGTACGTGTTTGGCGATCCGGAACGCATTTTCGCGCAGAACCTGAAACGGGTGTTCAGTGAGCGGATCGACTATGCCCTGGTGACGATGCGCATGAAATGCGGGACCATCTGCAACATCGTGGGCACGTGGGCGCACCCGAGCGGGTTCCGGGTCAAGGTGGACATCTGCGGCGAGCGCGGCATGGTGACGTTTGACAGCAGCGAGGCGCCGGTTTCCGCGCAATTGCGCCTGGGGGCGGGTTCGGGACCGAGCACGATCGTGCCGGCGAGCCCGGTGCTGGTGAGCCCGTATCAGCTCGAGTGGGAAGATTTCGCAGGCTGGCTGGCCGGCACGCGCAAACCCCGGGTCACGCCCGAAGACGGCCGCTGGGCGGTGCGGATGGCGCTTGCCGCGCTGGAATCCGCCGAGACCGGGCAGCCGGTCGAGTTCAACTGAAGGCGGGATTCCGTGGTCAAGGAAGGAGACGCAGGATGGCCAAGATCGGAGTGATGAGTTTCGCGCATATGCATGCGCTGAGTTATGCGGCCTGCCTCAACGAACTGCCCGAGGCGGAGCTGCGTGCGGTTTGGGATGACGATGCGGCGCGCGGGCAGGAACAGGCCGCGGCGTTCGGCACGACGTTCGTGGCGGATCTGGACGCGTTTCTCGCCCTGGACCTGGACGGGGTGATCATCGCGTCGGAGAACGTCAAACACCGCGAGATGGTCGAGCGGGCGGCGGCGGCCGGGAAATGGATTCTCTGCGAGAAGCCGCTGGCGCCCACGGTCGAAGACTGCCGGGCGATGGTGGCGGCGTGCCAGACGGCCGGCGTCGGCCTCGGGACGGCGTTTCCCTGCCGGTACATCCCGTCGGTGATGGCCGTGAAAGACGAGCTCGACAAGGGGGTCTACGGCGAGATCTACGCCGCATCGTGCACGAACAACGGGCAGTTTCCGGGGGGCTGGTTTGCCCGGCAGGCGTTGTCGGGCGGCGGGGCCACCATGGATCACACGGTGCATGTCGCCGATCTGTTGCGCTGGATGCTGAACCGCGAGTTCACCAGAGTGTATTGCGAGAACGGTCGCCTGCTGCGGCCGGGAATCGATGTGGATGACGTGGGCAGCCTGCATATGGAGATGGAAGGCGGGGTGATCGTGTCGCATATCGCGAGCTGGAACCGCGCGGCAAGTTTCCCCACATGGGGCGATGTTACGCTGGAATTGATCGGCGAGAAGGGCGTGGTGTCCGTGGACGCGTTCAACCAGAAACTGCATGTGTACGACGACGCCGGTATGCGCGCCGCGTGGGATTACTGGGGCGGCAATCCGGATCTGGGACTGGTCCGGGGCTTCGTCGCGGCGGTGGATGCGAGGCGCGAGCCGGATATCACCGGTGTGGACGGCATGAAAGCCGTCGAAGTGACCGTGGCCGCGTATGCGTCCGCGAAGTCTCACCACATGGTGGCGATTGGCTGATGCGGCCGCGCCCGTGAAACCCGGGACGCCGCCGCGGGCTCCAATTGGATGGGTTCGGGCGGGTGTGGTAGAGTTTTCTGCGATGCCCGGGCGTTCTGCAGCGGGGCAGGTGAGGAGAAGGATTCGATGAAGCATATCGGCCGGATATCCCGGTTGCCGGCTCGGGCCCAGTTCGGCTATGGCGGCACGGGCGACCTGGATCTGTCGGAAACGCTCGTGATCCTGCTGATCACGGCGTTCTTCCAGGACTGGATCAACTACCGCACGGTGATCCAGAACCTGCAGAAGTACTACTCGAAAACGTGACGTTACACAGCGCCGCGCCGTTCGGAGCGTGTCTCGCGAACGGCGCGGCGGATTGTTATTCGACGGGGGCGGTCATTGGCCCCCGGCGGTTTCCCCTTCCATGGCGCGCCTCTTCATCTCGAGGTCATACTTGTCGGCTTCCGAAAGGTACCGGTCTTCGACCCGGATGATGTGAAAGCCGTATTTGGTCTGGACGACTTCGCTGACCTGCCCGATGGGAGCGGTCCAGACGAAATCCTCGACGGCCTGTTCGAGCGACCCCTTCTCCTGGAAATTGAGGTCGCCGCCGCGGTTGGCGCTGAAGTTGTCGTTGGAATACTCTTTCGCCAGTTTGCTGAAACTCTCGCCGTCGACAATGCGCTGACGCAGTTCCTGGGCCCGTTCAAGCGCGCGGGCGCGGTCGGCGGGGTCGTTCTGATCAAAGGAGATCAGGATGTGGCGCGCACGGACGCGGGAAACGTTGGGATCGCTGCGGCCCCAGATGAAGAGCGCGCCAAGGAACGCGATGACGAGGATGCCCACCGCGGCCCACCACCAGAGCGTGCGGTCTTTGACTTCGGCCGCGGAATCGAAATCCGGTTCGTTAAATCCCGAGCTCATTCATTATGCCTCCATAGAACTTCATGTAGAACGTGACGATGACATACCCGATGGTGATAGCGACCGCCAGGACGAGCAACACGCCGAAGATCTTCGCGGCGATGTCGACCGCCTGGTTGGCTTCTTCGAAATGGTAGTCGGCGACTTTGCGGAGGGCCTCGTCGAGTTTGCCGGACTCTTCGCCCACGAGCAGCATTTCGCGCGCGGTGGGCGTCAGGTAGCGGGACTGCCGGAACGCTTCGACGAGGGTCCGGCCCTCTTTCACCGGTTGAATGGTCTTGAGCAAGTCGCGCTCGATGTAGGGGTTCGCGGTCACGGCCGCGGACCGTTCGATGGCCGCGGGGACGTAGACGCCGGCGCCGATCAGCAGCGAGAGGCTGCGGAAAAACCGGGCGAGGGCGAAGCGTTTGGTCACGGCGGACAGCGGATAGATGTGCGTGGTGAACAGGCCCGAGATCCAGCCGAACAGGCCCAGGCGCGAGAGGATCACAATGCCGGCAAAGACCAGGGCAAACACGCCCATGGCCTTCAGCTGGAACACGGCATAGTCCTTGAAGAACGCCTCGAAGTCGAAACTCCCGCCGCCCCTGCCGGACAGGACGTCGGAGAGCCGTCCCACGAGCCGCAGGGCGAAGGAACCCAGGAACCAGGCGGCGATCAGCTCGATGACGGGCAGGGCCATCATGCGTGCGACACGGCGCTGCCGTTCGAGCCGGTCTTCGTAGTAGTCGGCCAGGTCGCGCAGCATCACGTCGAGTTTTCCGCCGACCTCGCCGCTGGCGATGAGTTCCATGAAAAAAGTGGGCAGGTACTTGTCCTGCTTGCGCGCGGCCTGGTCGAGGGTGTCGCCGGCCTTCACGGCGTCGGCCATCTCGGTGAAAATGGCCCGGATCCGGCGGTCTTCCTGTTGTCCCCCGATGATTTCGAGCGAGCGCACAATGGGAATGCCCGCGTCGTAGGACGTCGCGAGTTCCCGGCACAGCGGGACCATCTTTTTGGCCGATATTTGCGAGGAAAACAGGCCCATAAGGCACTCCTGCATTGGTGGACGCGCGGTAAACCACGCCCGATTGTAGCAAACGCCCGCGCGATGCGCTAGTGTGCGCCACCGGGTCTGTGCGCCACGGGTCGCGGGCGGCCCTGCTACCAGGCGAGCAGGCTTCCGAGGGCGAATCCGACTCCGAAGGCGTATGGCATCATGAGGCCGATAACGATGGCGGTTCCCAGGGCCAGGGAGAGGATGTGGGCCCTGTGCATCGCTTCTTTCCGCAGGTATTCGGAGGCTTTGAGGAAGCATTCGCCGGTATTTCCGGTGTTTTCGCCGGTGATGATCAGGTCCTTCACCAGGGTCGGAAGCGCGGGACATTCGGCGACGGCCTGCGCGAGGGTGGCCCCCTCGCGGACGCGGTCGGGCACGCGCATGAGGTGGCCCCGGACGCGGTGGTCCCAGACGGATTCCGCGGCGCGACTCCAGCTTTCGCGGAACGAGAGGTGGCCGTAGGTCAGGGCGAGCACGCGGCAGAACCGGCTCAGGTTAAACGCCCGGGTCAGGTTCGAGAACGGCCAGGCATGCGCCCCGAAGCGCTGGCGGAGCCATCGGACCCCGCCAAAGCGATGCATCGCGCAGACAATTGATGCGAATACGGCGAACCGGACCGCCGCGTGCACCAGCAGCATGGGCGAGGCGCCTTTAAGGAAGACGTCGATGCAGGGATAGAGAAAAAAACCGATCACGACGAACAGGACGATGTAGTAGGAGAATTGGTAGGAAAGCATGCGGGAAAACGCGAGTTGCTCTTCGTACCACGCGCTCAGGGCATCGAGGGCGTCGGAGAGCCGGCCCGCACGTTCGCCGGCGGCGACGAGGTCGACGAAGAACGCATCGAGCGCGCCGCCCTGGGCCCGGAGCGCCTCCTCGAGCGAGTATCCGCATTCGATGGCGTTGGCGATGTCGCGGGCGAGCAGCCGGAGGTTCCGGCTGCGGCTCTCCTCGAGCATCAGCTCGAACGCGCGCTTGATGGGGATGCCGCCGCTGTATGCGTAGGCGAGCTTGCGCGCGAGCAGCGCCTTCTGTTTGTCGGAGAGCGGTACCGTTGGGGCTCGCATGGTGCTGCTTACATGGCCCTTCGGGCCGTGCCCGATCACGGCGGACCGGGCGTTTTCGGAGTCCTTCCCGGGCTTCACCCGTTTCTGTTGACGTTTTCCAGGGGCTGCACATTGCCGCGGACGAGCTTCTTGAGCCCGGACGGGGCCGCCCACCGGATGCCGTTATAAATGACCCTGAGCACGGTCTCGTTGCGGTAGATCGGCAGGGTTTCGTGGCCGGGACGGAAGTAGAAGACCTTCCCCAGGCCGCGGTGCCAGCAGCACCCGCTGCGAAACACCTCGCCGCCTTCGAACCAGCTGATGAACACGAGCTGGTCGGGCTGCGGGATGTCGAAATGTTCGCCATACATTTCGGTATGGGGCAACTCGAAGTATTCGGAGAGGCCCTCGGCAATTGGATGGGCCGGGTCGACCACCCAGAGACGTTCCTTCTCGCCGATTTCGCGCCATTTGAGGTCGCAGCCGGTGCCCATGAGGCTCTTGAACACCTTGGAGAAATGGCCGGAATGCAGGACGACCAGCCCCATGCCTTCCAGGACGCGCTGCTTGACCTTCGCCGCGTTTTCGTCGGTGACCTGGTCGTGGGCGCAATGGCCCCACCAGGTCATGACGTCGGTCTTGGCCAGGATGGTGTCCGTGAGCCCCTGGCCCTTGTCGCCGAGTTCGGCCACGCGCACCGAAGCGATGCCGGGTTGTTCAGCGAGGTAGCCGGCAATGGCCTTGCCCATGCCCTCGGGGTAGATATCCATGACCTTCCGGTCGCGTTTGTCGTGCACGCCCTCGTTCCATACCGTGACGCGGAGTCCGTCTTTCATGGCCGGTCCTTTCCTTGGCGATTCGTGAAGCCGGGCGACATTCTAGCCGCGCGCGCGAATCGGGTAAAGCGGCCCGCGGGCCATCGGTTCTCGCCCCGCTTCATTTCTTCCGGAACACGTGCCCGGGGTGAAACGCGAGCACGGGCGGCAGGGCGTCGTCGAGCGAGATCGAATAGTCTTCGATGACGCCTTTGTCGGCGCGGACCGCCTCGAGGGACCACACCTGGCCCGCGTGGGCGCCTGCGCTGGCCTTGACGTTGATGCGGCTGTTTTCGGGCGTGGTCTGGCCGGTCGCGGCCACGGAGCCGTCCGGAGCGAGGACATTGATGCGGACGGTCTCGCCACCGCCGCCCCGGGCGGAGATCGTAAATGCCTCGACAGTCGCCGGCACGAAGAAATACAACGGTCTGGCTTCGCGGATGAACGAGGCGCCGTCGCCGGTCAGGAGGCCGATGGGCGCGTTGGCCCGTGTGATGCTGTAGGCGCATCCGCCGGCCGAAAGGCCCAGCAGACAGAGTGCGTCGTTTTCAGGCGTGAACTGAGCCGTTCCGGACTGGCCGATATCGATGTTTCCGGACTGGAGCGTATCCATGGCAAGTGAGCGGAACTCCCAGGCGAGCGGGGTCTTGTAGTCGGCGATGGGATGGTGCTGGAGAACGAGTTCCACCGGGACGCCCTTCCTGCAGGCGATGGCAAGGAGGTTGTCGTTGCGCAGGGTGATGCGCGGGTAGTCGAGGTGCTCGCCGGTGGCTTCCGGCACGGCCAGGCCGGCGGCGGCCGTGCCGTCGCCGAACACCTCGAGCGCGAGACCTTCAGGGGTCTCGCGGGGTTGCTGCCAGGCGTCGAGCCCGCCTTCGGCAATGCGGGCATTGGCCCAGGTGAACCACTTCCAGTAGGCGGGATGGTCGACCTTGTATCTGGGGCCTTCGTAGAAGATCCAGTAGCCGTCCGTCACGCTGGTGATGGCGACGGCGTTCTTGCCGCAGAACTCGGGGTCCGCGCCGCGGACGACCGGGTCGATGCCGCCCGCGTAGATGAAGGGAACGGCGGCGTCTTTGGCGGTCTGCAGGCGTTCGATCAGGAGTTGGCGGTTGCGTTCGAGCGATTCGCGTTCGGGCAGGTAGCGCGCGGGCCGGCCGTAGGTGGACGCGTCGGCCAGGATGATTGGCGCGCGCGGCGTCGCCCATTCGGGGTAGGTGGCCTGGATCATGAACGGCGTGCCAGGCGCGGGGTAAATGCAGAACTGGAACGTGGGGTCGTGCTCATCGACGCGCTGGCGCAGGTGGCGGCACCGTTCGCGCCAGTGGGCGACCTGGAACGCCTCGAACGCCTCGTGCAGGCCCTGCTCGTCGAGCCAGGGTTTGCGCGCGGCCCCATCGAGTTCGGGCAGGTCGAGCCCCCGGGCTCCGGCGAATTTCCGGAGGATGACGTCGTCGTACGAGAGGCTGTACAGGTTGCCCGTGCGGCCGGGGGCATAGTTCTCGTAATCCAGAAAGACGCCCATGAGGTGCCGGTTTTCGGCGCTCATCTTCGCGTATTCAACGATGTACTTCTCGGTCCAGTCCCAGAACTCATCGGCGTTGGGGCTCCAGAGGGGCTGTTCGAGGCCGTTGTCCCACACCAGGCGTTTGCCCTCGGCTTCGGGGCCGTTGGGCGCGGTCAGGGAACCGCGCATCCAGGGCATGTGGTAGATGCCGTGTTGTTCGCACCATGCGGTGACCTGGCGGACGGCGGACAGGTCGTCGAAGCCGATCCGGGGGGAATAGACGTTGAACCCGGCCCGGGCGCTTTCCTCGATCATCCATTCCTCGGTTTTCCACGCGGCCTCGGGCTGCATGACCTTGTCGACGACGATGCGCAGTTTGACCTCGCGGCCGAGCTGGTCGCGGGGCGGGGCTTCCACGCCCCGGGCGAGCGGTGCAACCAGGGCAGACAACACGGCACACAGGAAGATGGTTCGGCGGTTCATGGCGGTTTCCTCTGACGGTTTGCAGTTTGGGGTTCATTGTACGGGCACGGTGCGTCAGGGGCAAGGTAAGGACAAGATTCTCTGGCGCGGGACCGGCGCCCTTGCCGATCCCTCCACGGCCGCGGCGTGCGTGCGGCGGTGGAAAGTCCACGGTGCTTTGAGTATTGTAGAAGGTACGTCTGAACGGGGTCAGTGTGACTTGCGTGCAGTCGCGGGAGTACTTAAGGCAAGGGAGGAAGTGTCATGCGCGCTCAATCGATGCTTGTCGTCTTCTGTGTACTGATGCTGGCGGTGGTGTTGGGGTGCGACACGAAGCCGGCGCAGACGCCGCCCGCAGACACGCCCGCGCCGGAAGAGTCCGCCCCGGCGGTCCCAGTCGAACCGGAAGCCGCGGCCCCCTCGACCGATGTCTCGGCGGCGGCGGCGGAAACGGTAGAGGCTGCGAAGGAAACGGCGGCCGCGGCGGCCGAGACGGTTTCGGCGGCGGCGGAGAACGTGGCGGCGATTGCGGAAGAAGCCAAGGAAGCGGCGGCAGACACCCTGTCGACGGCCGCGGAGAGTGTGGCGGCGGCCGCGGAAGAGGCCAAGGCGGCCGTGACGGAGGCGCTGGACATGGCCGCCGCGGAGGTGGTGTTCACGAAGAGCTGCACGAGCTGCCACAAAGCGGACAAGGTGGAGGCGCACGCGAAGGCAGGGCTCGCGGAGGAGCCGTGGGACGCCGTCGTGAAGGAGATGGTTGAGGAGAAGGGGGCCAAGATCACCCCCGAAGACCAGAAGACCATCGTCGCCTATCTGGAAGCGAAGTACACGAACTAACCGGGAGCCCCGCATAGCATTGGTATCGCTTTTCTCGACGGGTTACGGGTGTGTGTTGGTGTTGAGTCTGGTTGCCGGGGCCTTGCCGGGCGAGGAAGCATACCTGGAGGCCCGCGATTTCGAGCGCGGGGCCCGTTACGCCGACGCATTGTCGGCGTTTGACGGTTGCGCCGGCGCCGGCGGGCCATTGACCCCGTATGCATTGATCGGCGCGGCGCGGTGCCGGGCGCACGGAGGCAGCCGCGCCGACGCGATCGCCGGGTATCAACGCGTGCTCGAGGCCCATCCCAGCGGACCGTGGACGGGGATGGCGCTGGCGGGCCTGGCGGAGGCGCTGCGTCTCGAGAAGCGGTTTCCGGAGGCCGCCGGGGCGTACCTGAAGATCCTGGACCGGCCGGCGCCGTCATCCTGGCGCGACCGGTACCGGTGGCAGGCCGTGCTGTGTCTGGCTGAGGATCCCGCGGCCCTGGACAAAGCACTTCCCCTTTGCAGGACCTTGTGCGCGGAGGCCGGCTCGTCCCGGATACGTCTGGACGCCGCGCAGGTGCTGGCGAAGTCGGCGGATCCGGTGGACCGCTTCGCCGCGGCGTACGCGATGGTGAAATCGGGCGCGTATGCCGACGCGTCGGGACTCCTCCCAAAAGAGGAGGAGGCCGGAGCCGCGGAACCCGGGTGGGCCTATCTCCGGGCACGCGTCTTCATCGGACTTCGCGAGGCGGAGCAGGGCCGGGCATTGCTGCAACGCATCGCGGCGGCGCATCCGCAGACCGAATGGGCGCGCCTGTCGCTCATGCATCACGCGCGGTCTCTCCTGGCGGGCGGCCAGCACGAAAAGGCCGGACCCCTGCTTGAGACCCTGTTGACCGGCTATCCCGGCTCCGAAGAGGCTGCCGAGACGGTGTGGCGGTTCGCGGAGCTGAGCAGCGGGCGGGAAGAGACGGCGGCGCGGTATTACCTGCGGTTTGCCAGTCTGTTTCCGGATGATGCCCGCGCCGACGACGCCCTGCTGCTCGCCGGCCGCCTCTACAGCGATACCGGACGGAATACCGAGGCGATCGCCGCGTTTGGCCGGCTGATCGAGTCCTATCCCGGCAGCCGTTTCCTGGCGGACGCGGCGTACCAGCGCGGGGACCTGCGCGCGCGCGGACGCGACAAAGAAGGCGCGGCGGCGGATTTTGAGCTGGCGACGCGCGGCGATCTTGGTAATTACTACGTACACAGGGCGTTACAACGTCTCCACGAGCTGGGGCATACCAACCCGGTGAAACCCGGCCCGGCCCTGCCGGTCTGCGGCAAGGACTCGTTTGTGCGCCCGTTCGCATGCGAAGAAACCCCTGCGCCGGCGCCAATGGCGGAGGGTGACGAACTGGCGCGGGTGCGCTTTTTCGGCGCGCACGGATTCGAGGAGGGGGAGTGGGAGGCGGTGGCCCTCGCGGCCGGCGGGCCGGGCCTTCCGCAAACAGTGTACGAGACGGTGGCGGCGGCGGGCCTGCCCACGCTGGCCCTGTGGCTGATCGGGGTGTGCGCGCCCGAAGCGGAGCGAGATGTCTATCATCCGCGCTGGTGGCGGGTGCAGTTCCCCCGGGCGTATTGGGACGACGTGCAGTCCATCGCGGGCGAGACGGGCCTGGACCCGTACCTCATTTTGTCTGTATGCCGGCAGGAGAGTTTTTTCCGGGCCGGGGTGGTCTCTCCGGCGGGGGCAACGGGCGTGATGCAGCTCATGCCGGGAACGGCGCAATGGCTGGCGTCGGTTGAGCCGTCGGTCGGGCGCGAGCACGTGGACCACCTGACCCATCCCGCCAACTCGCTACGTCTGGGGGCGTACTACCTGATGCGGATGATTGCCCGCTCGGACGGCAACCTGATTTATGCGCTGGCGTCGTACAACGCCGGGCCGGGGAACGTCTCAAAGTGGCGAAAGCAGCTGGGCGGGGCCCCGCCGGAGGCCTTTCTTGAGGCGATCCCGTTCACGGAGACGCGGCATTTTGTAAAAAGAGTACTTGGCAACTACGGGGCGTATTATTCTCTTTATCCGCGAAAGACCCGGCCGAATAATGCGGAAGATTCGTGAAGATGAGCCGCGGGCGCGGACAGACGTCAGCATATCTTTTGACAGAAATGAAGAATCCTGCAGGTCTGCGAAAAGAGGAAGTTCTGTTTAACCTCATATACCTGTTGTAATTGCGTCAACTTCTTTATTGACAAGCACCTAAGAGTGTGCTATAAGTTCAACGACGTGTTGGGCAGGTTTTGAAGAAGCTCCCCGTGTCGATTGGGAGATCGTGAGACGCGCGGGAGAGGAGGCGGGGCAGAAGACGCTGTCGCGCAGCAAAAGCTTGCCTTAGAGTTACCTGCAGGTGCGGTGGGCCGCGGCGCAGGAGTTAGATAAGGAGCTGTGCGTAAACTAGTGCCCACAGAGGGAGACCCGGTAATCGACCCGGTGGCGGTCCCGAAGCGCGCCTGCGCGCCATATGTTCGCTTTTCAGAAACGAAGTGTGTATGCTCCTGGGGTCGGTGCGACTCGGGGGCTTTTTTAATGTCCGGCGGAGGAACTTTAAGGTGAGAACGACACTGCCACTTACGAGAGTCAGGCTGACAGCCGTGATGTTACTGGTGAGCGTGATGGCGCCTCTGGCCGGAGCGCAGGACGTGGA
>JAAYAQ010000188.1 GCA_012719295.1 Candidatus Hydrogenedentota bacterium
CAGCCGGAACCCGTGCGCGGCGGCCAGTTCGAGCAGGGCGCCGGTGATGTACTGGCCCACACTGTTCGCGTTGCATCCCGGCGCGCTCGAAAACCCGACGCCGTGCGCTTCGAGGTACGCCTTGTCGACATGGTCCTCGCCGATGGTCGCGGTTCCTACAAACCGGACCTTCGAGCCTTCCAGCAGGGCCGCATTCACGTTCGTAATGGAGCGAATCGCCAGGATGTCCGCGTCCGCCACGGCCGCCGCGCTGATCCGGCGCCCCGGCATGGCGACCACGTCGCCCAGGGTCGAGAACGCTTCGAGCCCGTACGGCATGTTCTCATCGACGATGATCTTCATGGGCGGCCGCTATTTCTTCCAGGGCGGGAGTTCCGGGAGATACGCGTCAAACTCTTCAATCAAAGAGGCCTCGTAGTCCCCGGCGAACTCGCCCGCGAAGAACTTGTCGAGCCCTTCTTCATACAGCCGCTTCCACGACTTGTCTTCGTCGCCCGGATTGATGGGGAAGAAGAGGGCGTTGTTGGCCCGCGCGGCTTTCATGTCGCCCGGAGCATCGCCGATCATGAGCATTTTGGTGTGCTCGTACCGGCCCTGCGCAGCGAATCCGATGTGCTCGGACTTCTTGCCCATTTCCTGGCCGGCAATCGCAAAGACGTATGTGTCTACGCCCTGTTCCTGCCACTCCCGGGTCAATGCCTCGGTGGGCGTCTGCGAGCAGACCAGCATGTCCGCCCGGACATGGGCCTTTTCCAGGCACTCGCGCACATACGGGAACGGCGGCAACCCGCCCTGCACGATGTCCGCCACGGTCCGGTTGACCGCCTTGCTCCACTCCAGCGCCCGTGCCATGACCGGATCGTCCGGATGCGCCTTGCAGTAGGCCTCGAGCACCGGATTCCCGAGCTTGGATTCCTTCACCACCCACTCGCGCAACGAGGCCACGTCCGGACACCGGAATTCGCGCTCCCGCACCTTGTCCCAGTCGTTGAGCAGATCAAACACCATCAGCAGCGCCGGGAACCGGTTGATCCCGCGCCACGTTGAATACAGGTTGACAAATTCCGCCGCCGCGCGCGCGTACTTCGACACCGGTTGGAGGTCCCAGTACTTGATGATGTTCGGAATGAAGCACTCCTTGTGCTTGATCTCCATCGTGTCGAACGCGCAGCCGTCGCTGTCAATGGCAATCAGGAACTCATGGCTCGGCTGATGCGCTTTGAGAGAGGCTACCGGATCCATCATGGGCTCAAACTCCTTGCTCTTGTGCTTTAACACCGTTCGTATGCGCGATCACACCCCGGAATAGGCCGAAAACCCGCCGTCAATGGGCACTACGATGCCCGTCACGAACCGCGAGGCCTCCGACGCCAGCCACACCGTCACGCCAATCAGGTCTTCGGGCGTGCCAAACTGGCCCATGGGCGTGTGGTCAATGACCTTCTTGCCGCGCGGCGTCAAGTCGCCGGTCTTCTCGTCGGTCATGAGGAAACGGTTCTGCTCGGTCAGGAAAAAACCCGGCGCGATCGCGTTCACCCGCAATTTCGCCGTGTATTCCTGGGCGAAATGCACCGCCAGCCACTGCGTGAAGTTGCTGACCGCCGCCTTCGCCGCGCTGTAGCCCGGAATGCGCGTCAACGGCGACAAGGCGCTCATCGAGGAGATATTGATGATGCTCCCGCCCTCCGGATTGTCTTTCATTCGCTCGCCAAACACCTGGCACGGCACGATCGTGCCCGCGAGAATGTTCAGATTAAACACCTTCGACAGCGCCTCGGGCGGAAGCTGGAAAAACGACTGCTCGGCCGAAGTCGTCGCCGCCTTCATGTTGCCGCCCACCGCGTTGATCAGGATGTCCACCGACCCGTAGGTGTCGTAGGCCGCGTCGCGGCATCCTTCGATTGTGGACCGGTCAAACGCGTCCATTTTGACGCCCAGGGCCGTTCCGCCGGCATCGGTGATACGTTTCGCGGCCTTCTCGGCCATCTCGGGCAGCAAATCGCCAATGACCACGTTGGCCCCGGCGGCCGCCAGTCCTTCCCCGATTGCGCCGCCCAGAATGCCGCCGCCGCCGGCCACCACAGCCACTTTTCCCTTAAGACTAAACATATCAGCAACTTGCATAGCGCAAACTCCCATGGTTTTGCAGAATGCCCAGATTCCAGATGCGCGGCGAAGCGGATACAGGATGTGCCCGGACGGCCACAGATGCATACGGGGAAAAGATTAGCATACGGTTTTATTGGATGCAACCGCGCACGCGGGGCCGGGCGAAAGGCCCTAAGATCTTGTGAATCGACTGGTTAAGGGCCTGGATCGCTTGAACCTCATCCATGAAATCGATGTCCGCGCGCGCCCCTTCGAAAACACACCCGATCGAATCGGAATGAATGCGCTCTGTCGTCCCGCGTCTCCTTCTCGGGAAACATAAGACACAAATCGTGGGTTTCGTGGTACGGTTAGATGTGAGATCTGCCCAGAACAGCCGCACGAAAGGACCGGTTCGGTCGTGAAGAATACGCATACAGCCTCCGCATCCCGCCTGGCCGCCGCCGTGCTCCTGGTGGCCGCCGTGTCTCTGACGGCCCCCGCGTCGCAAAACGTCTCCGGAAACAGTGCCGACGCGTGCGGCGCGGACCGGTTTCCGGAAGCCGCCACCTTCCTGGCCGGGCACGGCTACCCGCAAAGC
>JAAYAQ010000029.1 GCA_012719295.1 Candidatus Hydrogenedentota bacterium
CCGTATCCGGTGCGGAACGCCTCGCGGGCGTCCGGGGTTTTCGGGAGCATCGCGGCACTTTTCGCGCGGGTGGTTTCGATCACGGCCGGCACGAACGTCTCCAGCGGGCCGAAGCCCTCGGGCAATTGGCCGTCAGGGAAGACGCGCAACACCGCGTCGGGATCCTTTTCGTAAGGCGGTTCGGTGAAGTCCGCGTATTGGGCGCCCTGGTTCAGCACCCACGTGCCGAAGAAACGGTACATGGCGGTGCGGCTGTCCTCGTTGTAGTTGTGAGGATAGTCGAAGTGCTGATTTTCGAGGCGCCCGGCGGCGTCGTAGAACGCGTAGATCCGGCGGATGGCGGGAAACTCGACCCGCGGCGTCAGCCGGGTCCAGTCGCCCGCGGTCGAGACCATGAGCATCGGGCGCGGGGCCATGAGCGCGCCGATTTCCATGTTGGACGCGTTGATGCGCAGGATGGGGGCGTTCTCGCACATGCAGCCGCCCTGCATGGTATGCGAGATCATATTGACGGGCGCGCCCACCTTGATGCGCGGTTCGACCGCCTGCAGCGCAAACGTCTGGGTGCCGCCGCCGGACGCGCCAGTGCAGGCGAGGTTGTCCGGATCAACATAGGGCAGGGAAGCCAGGAAATCAACCACCCGCAGCGAGTTCCACAACTGAAACGCGAAGGGGTGCAGTCCGTACAGCTTCTGGACGGGATCCTCCCACCCGTGGTTGGGGAACTGGAGGCTGTCGACGTAGCCCACCATGTCGTAGCTGAACACGACCATGCCCATGCGGGCCAGGGTGATGCAGCGCGCCGGAACCGAGCCGCGGGCGCCGTCCTCCAGGCGCCCGGATTCCCAGTGGCCGTGCGGGCAGGCTACGCCGGGGAACGGACCGCCGCCTTTCGGGCGGTAGAGGTTGCCGGTAACCAGCACGCCCGGCCGCGATTCGAAATACACCTTCTCGACGAGGTAGTCGTCGTGTTCCGCGGCGGGTTCGACGTGGGCGTTGAGCGGCGTGCGTTCCGGCATGGGCCAGAGTCCCGACGACACGAGGATCGCGCGCCGCAGCGCCGCCGCATGGGTCTCCCACGCCTCGCGCGAATCGAACGAGGTCATGCAAAAGGTGGCATCGGTGTGACGGGGGAGGTCGTAGCGGCCGTCCAGCGGCGTTCGCGGCTGGTCGAACACCCGCATGCACGGCTGGGCTGTTTCCGGGTGGAACGCGGCATCGGCGCTCAGCGCCACCGACGCGATGCCGCCTTCAAGTGCTACCGCCACGGGTCCGGCGGGCAACTCGGCCTCGCCGGCCTTCACCCAGCGATATGCGCCCTTGTCGGACGCGCTCTCCGGCGCCAGGAACGCCGTGCCGCCGAGCGTCGCCTGGGCCGCCCCGTCAGCCCACAGCCACACCGTGTACGTCGCCGCACTCGGCAGGGTCACAGACCCGCCCTGGAGTTCGTACGCGTCCAGCCAGACGAGATCCGGCGTCTCAACGGCCATGCCCAATACCGAAAGCAGCACCATCACCATCTCTGCAACCTCCTTGGCGTGCGGGTTTCGGTTGAGCATATCGCGAACCGCGACAAAATCAAAGGGGAAGCATGGGCGTTGCGGACGGAGGGCGAGGGTTAGGTTCCGAAGAGCAGACGGGGTCGCAAACCGCTGGCGGGGTCTGTGATATGCTCACCGTGATGCGCGCGCAGGGAGGAGCGGTGATGCTGAACAAGAGCGATGTGGCTGTGATTCGGGAACTGGCGGGCCGGGTGGCCGGGATCGCCGCGCTACCGGTGCAGGAAGAGAAACGCGCGTTGTGGCGCCGCTTGAACGCGCTCGAGCCGGTCCGGCCCATGGTGATGGTGGACCAGATTGCCTGGAACGAAATTCAGTGCGGCGAACTGGCCCTGCGCTGCGCCAATCCCGAGTGCCGCGCCTACGAGACCATGTTGCGCCGCACCCTGTACCAATGGGACCGGTTCCGCGTCGACAGGGTCGTGGAACCGTTCATTCGCGTGCCCAAGGCGGTGGAGAATACCGGGTTCGGTATCGTGGTGCACGAGGACACCGTGGCCACCGATCCCGCGAACGACGTCGTGGGCCACCGGTACATCAACCAGTTCCAGACCGAGGACGATCTTGAGAAGATCCGGACGCCCGTGATTGCGCACGACGCGGACGAGACCGCGCGCCGCCTGGACGCGGCCCACGCGCTGTTTGACGGCCTGCTCGAGGTGCGCCCCTGGGGCGTCGATCCGTATCTCTCCTACTGGGACCCAATCAGCACGTGGATGGGCGTCGAGAACGCCTTGTTCGCGCTGGTGGAACGGCCCGACTACATGCACCGGCTGGTCCGCCGCATGATGGAGGGGTATCTCGCCCTGCTCGACCAGTTGGAGGCGCAGGGGCTGCTGTGCCAACCGCAGAGCTTGATCCACTGCACCGGCGCGTACACGGATGAGCTGCCCGCGCCCGGATACCACCCCGAAAAACCCCGCACGAAAGACCTGTGGATGTTCGGCCTCGCGCAGATGTTCTCGACCGTGTCCCCCCAGACGTTCAAGGAGTTCGAGGTCGATTACCTGAGCCCCATCTGCGCGCGATTCGGCCTGGTCTACTACGGGTGTTGCGACCCGCTCGACGGCAAGATGAATGAAGTGCGGATGATTCCCAACGTCCGCAAAGTGTCGATGAGCCCCTGGGCCGATGAGGAGCGCGGCGCGGAAGCGATCGGCCGCGCGTTCGTCTACTCGCGCAAACCGAATCCCGCCCTGCTCGCCGACAGCACATTTGATCCGGCCCTGGTGCGCGCGCATCTCACCGCGACCCGCACCGTCTGCGAAAAGCACGGCTGCCCGCTCGAGTTCATACTCAAAGACATCAGCACGATCCGGTACGAGCCCGAACGCCTCGCCGCGTGGGCGGAGATCGCCATGGATGTCGCCGGCGGCTGACCGCGAACGCGCGATTCCGGAGTGCGCCGGCCCGGCCACGGTGCGCATCCCGGCGTCCTTCTGGTATCCTGCGCGCCAGTGGAACCGGAACCCGCACTACGGAGACCTGACCGCATGCGCAAAGAATCGCTCGCGTTTTTGAAGACCCTCGTGACCACGCCCAGCCCGTCGGGCTTTGAGGAACAGATCCAGGCCGTCTGCAAGGATTACGTGAAACCGTACGTGGACGACGTCTACAAGGACGTGCACGGCAACCAGTACGCGGTGCGGAACCCGAAGGGCAAGCTGCGGGTGATGCTGGCGGGGCATGTCGATGAGATCGGCCTGATGGTCAACGACATTGACGAGAACGGGTTTCTGGGGTTTGTGGCCATCGGAGGCATCGACCCGTCGGTTCTGGACGGGCAGCGGATTGTGGTGCACGGGGCGGCGGGTCCCGTGCCGGGGGTGGTCGGGCGCACCGCCATTCACCTCATCGAGCGGGAGGAGCGCGGGAAACCGTTGAAACTCCACCAGCTCTGGGCCGACATCGGCGCAAAAGACCAGAAAGACGCGCAGAGCGTCGCGGCCATCGGCGATCCCATCACCATCGATGCGGGATTTGTCGCGCTGCGCGACAACAAAGTGGTGGCCCGGGCGTTTGACGACCGGATCGGCGCGTTTGTGGTGCTCGAGGCGATGCGGCTCATCGCCAAACGCGACCTCCCGTGCGCGGTGTATGGCGTCACAACGGTGCAGGAGGAGATCGGCCTGCGCGGCGCCACCACCAGCACCTACGGGTGCGAGCCCCATGCCGGCATCGCGGTCGACGTGGACCACGCCACGGACTATCCGTTTGTCGATGCGCGCCGCTTCGGCAGACAGAAGATCAACGCCGGACCGGTCATCTCGCGCGGACCCAACATCAATCCCATCGTCAACCGGCAACTCCTGGCCGTGGCGAAACGGCACAAGATCCCCTACCAGGTGTCCGCGGCGCCGCGCGCCACGGGGACCGACGCCAACGCGATGCAGCTCAGCCGGCAGGGGGTGGCCACGGGGCTGATCGGCATTCCCAACCGCTACATGCATTCCCCGGTAGAGTTGCTGTCGCTGACGGATGCTGAACACGCGGCGCAGCTCATCGCCGAATGGGTCTGTTCGCTTTCGCCGAAAACCTCGTTCATCCCATGAACATGCGGCAACCGCGGGCGGCGGTTATTTCCGGGCTTTCGCGCGGATCTCGAGCAGCCGTTTCATCACGTGATGCAGGTTGCCCGACCAGGCGCGCGTGCCGAGGGCGTCGTGCAGGTCCTTGTACAGGGGATAGAGCTCCTGATAGACGCGCCGCGCCTTGGGCTCCGGCGTGTACTTCTTCGCTTTGAGCCCCGTCATGGCTTTTTGCGCGGCGGCCACGCTGCTGTAGCCGCCGGCCTTCTTGCCCGCGACCACGGCGCCCGCGATGGCGGCGCCCAGCGCGCAGGTTTGCGCCGAGCGCGAGATTTCCATCGTGCGCCCCATGATGTCGGCGTAGATCTGCATCACGAGCGGGTTCTTTTCGGCGATGCCCCCGCAATTGATCACGCGCCGGATCGGCACGCCGTATTCTTCGAAGCGGTTGATGATTGTCAAGGCGCCGAATCCGGTGGCCTCGATGAGCGCGCGGTAGATCTCCGCGGGGGTGGTATAGAGCGTCTGCCCGAGAAGAAGGCCCGTGAGGCGCTGATCGACGAGGATCGTGCGGTTGCCGTTGTTCCAGTCGAGCGCCAGCAGCCCGGAAGCGCCCGGGGCCAGTTTCGCGGCCTCTTTTGTGAGCGCTTCGTGCGAGCCCGCTTTCGGCCCGCCCGGCTGGATGTAATTGACGAACCAGTTGAAGATGTCGCCCACGGCGGACTGGCCCGCCTCGAGCCCGATCGCGCCGGGCAGGATGCTGCCGGGCACAATGCCGCACAGCCCCGGGATGTCCGCGGGCGGGTTGGCCATCGAAGCGACAGCCATGTCGCAGGTGCTCGTGCCGACGATGCGGGCGAAAATGCCCGGCCGGATGCCCGCGCCGACCGCGCCCAGATGCGCGTCGAATGCACCCGCCGCCACCGGAATGCCTTCCGGCAGCCCCGTCTTCTTCGCCCAGGCGCTGGAGAGGCCGCCGACCCGGGTGTCAATCGCGTATGCCTTGTCGTTGAGCCGCTGGCGGAGCGCCCCGAGCGCGGGATCGAGTTTGGACAAGAATTCCGCGTCAGGATATCCGCCCCAGGCGTCGTTGTACATGGCCTTGTGGCCGGCCGCGCACACGCAGGTCACATAACGGCCCGGCGCCTCGTTATCGGTCAGCATGGCGGGAATCCAGTCGGCGCACTCGACCCACGTATACGCGGCCTCGAACACCTTCGGATGGGCCCGCCGGCAATGCAGGATCTTGCTGAAGAACCACTCGCTGCTGTAGGTGCCGCCGCATTTCGCCAGAAATTGGGGCCGGTCGGTGCGCGCCAGGGCGGTGATCTCCTCGGCCTCCTCGATGCTGGTGTGGTCTTTCCACAGCCACGCCATCGCGGCGGGCTCGTTCGCGAAGCGCTGCTGGAAGGCCAGCGGCCGGCCCGTCTCATCGACCGGCAGCGGCGTGCTGCCCGTCGTGTCGACCCCGATCCCGATCACCTGCTCCGGACGGAACCCCTTGACCGACTTCTTCGCCGCCGCCAGGGCCTTTGTCATGGCGATCTCGGCGCCTTTGACGTAGTCCGCCGGATGCTGGCGCGCGAGGTTCGGGTCGCTGCTCAGGATCACGCCCTCGCGTCCGTGGGCGTAGTTCCAGACCGCCGTGCCGATCTCGGCGCCGTTGGCGACGTTGACGACCAGCGCGCGCACGGAGTTCGTGCCGTAATCCAGACCTATGGTGTACTTGGGCATGGGTCGCTCCTTTTCGCTCGTATCCCCTGCAGGCGTGTGCGCCAGCGCGTTTCAGTCTACTGTCCGCGCGCCCGTTCCGCAAGCTGCGCCGATCCGCCAATCACCGGGTAACTGGAGGAACGGCCCGGCATGCCCGGACATCGCCGGCGCTGCAGGAAGATCTCGCCTGGTATGTTGCCGCGCCTTCGGGATCGGGATCATGTCTCATGGGCGGGGCATTCCACGGCCCGACGCGCGCATGAACACCGGCGCCGTCCGTTGACCACCCACGCCTGTGACGTGTCTCGCCTCGGGGAAACGCCGCGATCAGTCCTTGCCCCGCACGCGCAGGTCGACCTGAGGCGCCTGGCGTTCGATCTCCTGCTCGTAGGCCTTTTCGACCATGGTCTTGTAGAGGGATTCGCGCTGGCTCTCGGCTTCCTTTTCGGCCAGGTTCGCCGTGTCGACGCTGCTGCCGGCGCCGCTGAGCGCGGAGGCGCTCTCCTGCAGGCCGGTGCGCAATTCGCGCAGGCGCGAGGTAACGTTGTTGATGCCGGCCTGGGCGGCCCGTTTCTCGACGACGAATTCGTCCGTCACGCCGCGGTACAGATCGAGGGCCTGGCGCAATTGCACGATGGCCTCCGCGTACCGTTTGGTCGAGGCCTGCACCTCGGCGTTCTCTTCCAGCTCGCGCGCCTTGGTGATGGCGTCGCGGGCCTGGGCCAGGCGCGCGTCGCGCTCCCGGATCAGCTTCTCGGCGGTCAGGCGTTTCGACTCGGCAAACGGATGCAGGGGATCGACCTCGAGGGCGCGCGCGTAGTAATCCCGCGCCGTTTCGAGCCGGTCCTTCTCCAGTTCCTCGTCGGCCAGGTCGATGTAGTAGTCCGCAATCCGCCGGACGACGTCTTTACGTTCCGGTTCCTTCTTGAGCACCGCCAGGTACTCTTCGACGGCGCGCTCCCGCATGCCGGCCTCGTACATCATGTCGCCGATTTCTTTCAAGACATCGCCGGTGTATACATCCAGCGCTTCGAGACGCGTGTGCGCGGCGTTGATCTCGCCCACACTGGCGCGGTCGACGTAGAAGGCCATGGCGCGGAGGACATAATTGCGTTTCTGCTCCTGCGACACCCCCGCGGAGACGCCGCGGCGCTGGAGCACGGTGTACCAGATGTCGCCCACCGCGTTGATCGAACGGCTGATGTCCTGTCCGTAGGTGGTTCTGGCCACGCCGTCAAACCCCAGTCCCGACTTGTAGTCGTTGGTGAGCATGGCCTGGCGTTCATCGAGTTCACGGGAAAGCCGGGTGAAATACTCCGTGCTGTCGACCATCTGGCGCGCCTGGAGCGTCAGGCCGGTCTCGGAGATGCGCTGGTCGATATCGTCGTAATACATCGTGCGGTACACGGGGTCGGCGGTCTGCATGGGGGCGGTCACGCTGGCGGCGACTTTTCCCAGCGCGCCCATCCGGAACGCGAAATAGGGATCCACGCCCGATTCGCGCACGGCCTGCAGCAGCTGCATCTCGGTGAGGATGGAGCGGACGGGTTGCATGTCCGCGTTGGGCATCAGCAGGGCCAGTTCCGCCGAGGAGAGTGCGGCGCCCTGGCGGATTTCCTTCTCCATTTTCGACAGCGGCACGACGCCTTCCTTGCTCAACATGCGCCCGGCTGTAGTAACAATGGCGATCTGCGATTGCGGTCCCCACGCGCCCGCGGGCACACAGATCCAGAGCAGCCCCAGCACCGCCAAACCTACCGCACTTTTCCGCATCGGCACCTTCCTCGCGGTTTACGCGGCGCCGCCCGTCGCGTCCAGCGATTCCTTGAGTTGCGCCACGAGCGTCCGCACTTCCTCAGCATGAGCATCCTCGGTTGCCGGATCTATGAGTTCCAGATAGCGTTCCAGCATTCGGACGGCTTCCGTCGGTTCGCCGCGCTCGAGGTAAAACAGCCCGAATTCCAGGTGCGCGGGGGCATACGCCGAATCGGTCTGGAGCGCCTTGCGGAAAGCGTCCCGCGCGGCCACCGCTTCGCCGGAACGCGCATACGCGCGCCCCTGCAGGGTATACAGCGCCGCGTCCGAGCCGCCCAGCTGGATGGCCTGTTGCAGGCTCTGGGTGGCCCGTGCGGGATCGTCCATGGCCAGGTGCACGCGGGCGGCTTCGACCGCGGCCTCCGCCGCTAGCGGTCCCGACGTTTTCAGCAGGGGTTCCAGTTGCTGCAGCGCCGCCTCATGGAGCCCTTGTTCCCGCTGGCACACCGCGAGGAACAGGCGCGCCCGGAGGTTGTTCTCGTCGAGGGCGAGCGCGCGTTCAAGATACCCCCGGGCCTCGTCGAACTCCCTGCGGGAAATCAGCAGGATGGCGAGCTGGGTCAGGGCGTCGCCCTCCAGTGCCGTGCCGCTGTCGACGGCGGATTTCAGATATTCCGTAGCGCCGATCCAGTCGTTTTCCTCAGACGCCAGAAGACCGGCCGTTGCGAGCACATCGCCGTCGCTGGGCGCTTCTTCCAGCACCTTTTGAATGGCCTGGTGGGCCGATTCGGTATGTCCCTGCGCGGCGATGCCCACCGCGGTGAGCCGTCTGGCCGCGAGCCCCGGGGCGCCGGCGCCGACGGCCGCTTCACGCAACGCCGCGACCTGCCCCTCCGCATTGCCCTCCACCCCGCGAAGCAGTCCCAGCAGGTACCAGGCTTCCGAATCGGCGGGGAATTGCTGGACCATCGTTTCGAGCGCGGCCTGAGCGCGGCGGCGGCCTTCTTCGCCGCCGGCTTTGGCCCAGCTCAGGGCCAGGCCCCGATGGGCCTCGCGATTCGCGGGGGCCAGACGCACCACGCTGGCCAGTTGTTCGGCCGCGTAGGCGTATTCTCGGTTCTCCCAGTACATCCAGGCCAGCGCCTGACGCGCTTCCACCGAGTCCGGAACGGATTGGATGTAGTCATTCAGGGCGCTCACGGCCTGGGCCGCATTGCCCTTGTTGTATTCCTCAATCGCCGCGCCGATGCGGTCGCGCCGCAAAAAGAGCGCCAGCAAGAACAGCAGAATGACGACCACCAGAAACCCCAGCGTAGCGATGCCAATCCATTTCAGGCTGACCGACGGCATGGTGAACGACCGTTTTTTGGCCTTCGCCGGCGCGGGCTGTTCCTCGGTGATTCGCTGTCCGGTGAGGAGGTTCGTGCCGCATGCGACGCAGATGATGTCGCCCGCCTGCACCAGCGCGCCGCAGGTTGGACAGGTCTCCTTTTCCCCGCTGCTGCGCCGCTGCCCCGGCGCCGCCTTCTTGCGCAGGAATCCCCCGCAATGCACGCAATTGTCCAGCCGGGGATCCGTCAGCTTGCCGCAGTACGGGCAATTCATCATCGACGATGCCACGTTAACTTCTCCTCGTACCCGCCGGCCTGCCGGCGCGCGGGACGCCGCGCGTCACGCAGTGTCGTGCGGTAACGGCGTCTCACAGGATCTACAGTTCCGGGCTTCTATAAAATTCCGCGTGCCACAGCGAAGGCACTTTCTGAAAAACAGGGGCGGCACACTCACCAGCGTGCAGACGGCAATCACCGCCAGCATAATCGCCACATACGCGCCGGCAGACATCGGTCCGGAAACCTCCTTGCGGCGCTGCACCCGCCCTGTCAGACAACAGTGCTCCCTGTTGCATCATGCCCATTCTAGACCCCGGGTTATCTCTTGTCAACGGAAGTCCTTACAGCAAACGCCCTTACTTTTGCCCGGCAAATCCCGGAAATGGCGCCGTGACCTCGAGGTCCGCCACCCCGCCCATGTCGTCAGGATTACCCGGCCGGGAGCACCAGGGCCACAACGGCCAGCGGTTCGAGGGTCAGGGTGAGATCGGCGCCGGGGGTCACGGATTCGGCAACCGCAACGCCCTCTTCGGTCACGCGGGAACACGGGCGCGCGTCTCCGGTCAGACCGTACTCGTTGCCGTCGAGCGTCCACGAGAACGACAGCGGGCGGTCGATGGTATTGGCGAAGACAAACGCGACCGACCCGTCTTCGGCGCGCCAGGCGCCCGTCTGGAGGGCGGGCGTAGTCACCGGCCAGTCACCGCCGCCCCAGGCCCAGTTGGCGGTCACCTGGGGGAGCTCGCCGCCGGGGGCCGGCGGGCGGAGCATCCGGCCCCGGGCGAGGTGCGGCAGGAGGCGGCTTCGGACCCGCGCACAGCGCCGCAGATACTCGGCGGCACGGGGCAGGCGTTCGACGTAATCGGTGCCGTACCACCCCAGCTGCTCGCCCCACACCAGGGCCTGGCCGGTGCGGGCCCAATGGGCCTGGAGATCCTCGCCGCCGTCGGAGCGGCCGAACAGCACAATTTTGCCGCCGTACACCGCCGCGAAGGCGGGCACGGCATGGTTGTACTGGAAATGCCAGGTCAGGTACCCGTCGAAAAGGTGCGTGAACGGTTCCGCGTTGCACTCGGTGGTGAGCATTTTGTCCGGGAACTGCTGGTCGATGGCGGCATTGAGCGCCGTGAGCATGGGCCAGTATCCGAGGGTGGTCCACCAGGCGCCGCCCCCGAGCGGGTGGCCGTGGCTGCGGTCGTAGCACTCGGCGGGAGCGGCCGCGGCCACCTGGTCGATGTAGACGCCGTCCACATTGAATTCGGGGCCGATGAGCCGCAACACGACTTCCTGGACCTTGCTCTGCCAGACCTCCTGGGTCGGGCACATGGGAACCAGGTCTTCGGGGTCGCTCCCGTAATGCTCGATATACGGGGCGCCGTCGCGTTGCTTCGTCGCGGCGGGCAGCGCCACCGGCTGAAAATCCTCGGTGTCGGAATCCCACAAGCGGCCGTTGATGTAGGGCATCACCCGAACGCCCGCCTCGTGCAACCTGGCAACCCCTTCCGCGAAACCCTCCTTCGCGGGGAAATAGTGGGGATAATTGTTGTCGAAAGGGATTTCATGCCACGAATACCAGTGGACCGCCGTCGGCACGCCCAGGTATTCGGCGAAGGCGAGCGTCTGAGGGACGGCCGTGCTGGCCGCGCCGCCGGGGCGGCCCCACACGCAGGTGTCCATCAGCCACGCCGGAATGTCGGGCCGGCCCCACTGGCCCCGCGCCGGCCACCACGCGGCCTCGCGTTCGGCCCAGGCGCGGTAGAGCCGGGCCGCGTCGAACCAGTCGCCCCGGAACGCCGCGAGCACGGCCGGTCCCGGCATCTCGAAATCGTTGCCCGGCACGGACGCATCGGGCGCGGGCCATTCGATGCGGACATCGAGAGCGTCTCGGGTCTCGTCGCGGCGCACGCGGAACCGCTTGGTCGCGGCGAGGGGATCGTGCACGGCGATGTAGAGCCCGGCGTCCGTGTCGTAATGCGCGCCGAACTGCATGCTGCCCCAGCCGCTCGGATACCGGGCTTCCACCGAGACGCCGTTAACCAGCGGAGCGGGCCAGAGCGTGCCCGAGACCGTCGGCGCGAGAAACCAGTCGTCGTCCGCGAAATCCCCGATAGGACCCAGCGACAAAACCGGGAACTCGACCCGGTTCACGGCGATGACGTCCGTATCGTTGGTGATGTTGAGCGTCAGGGCGAGCCCGGACGCTTCGAGCGCCATGTCGACCGTGACCGTGATGCCCGCCGCCCCATCGCGGCCCGTCCATACGAGCCGGACTTGCCGGTTCTGCCCCGTGCCCGTGGACGGCTGGGACGGTTCGCACACAAACACCGCGTCCAGACTGGTCCAGACGGTTTCCCGGTCCCCGGCATCCTCAACCGTCATGGTCCACAGAGGCGTTACGCTGTCCGACAGGAATTCGCGCCGGCCCGCGAGACTGAACAGGCTCATCAAGGCGCGCTGGTCCGCCGGATCGAACGCGACGGTCCCCAGCGCGTCGTCGAACACATACACTTGTTGCGCCTCCCGGTCGCCGGCTGTGGAGACGCTTCGCGTAACGGGCCCTTTCATGCCACTCGAGAGCGCCTGAAGCCGTTCGAGCGTGTCTTCAAGCGAGGCCTCCCAGAGCGCGGGCCGGGCATACATTGAGAAACGCCACGCCGCGCGCTGCATGCGGCGATCGTCCGGTTCAGCGGCGGCAAGGCGTTCGGCGATGTCTTTCCGAAGCTCCTCCAGCCGGGGCGTGCTGATTCGCGTGTGCGCGCGCCGGAACGGAGCGGTCGCGGCGGCCGAGAGGGCCTCCACGGCGTCTTTGCCCGCGTCGAGCCACGCTGACGTGCGCAGCGTCGTTTCGGGGCCTTCCCAGGTCACCCAGGGGCCGTGGACGTAGCTCCCGTAGCCCGGCGTGCCTGAATACAGCTTGATGGGACCGCCATACAGGCCGAACACGTGCTCTCCGTCGGTCAGGCACGCCCACGACTCGCCCTGGAGCGACTGGGCATCCTCCTGGAACGTCCCCTGGATCAGCGGCCCTCCGGCCGCCCACTGGGGCAGCGGCCGCGACGGGAAATGCCATTCCGCCAGGTGCAGTTCCTGCCAGGTCCGCGATTCGTCCTGCGTGCAGGTGGCGGTGATTTCCACGGCCGGCGACCCGGCGCGGTATTGGAACCGGTACACCGCGCGTGCGTTGCCGGGGGCGGCGGCGGCGTCCCGCAGGTACCGGGCACGAACCTCGACGACCGCCTCGATGGGCCCCGAGGACAGCAGGCGGACCTCCGGCTGGGTGTCGAAACGAAGCCCGAACGGGCCCGTGTCGGGATGGTAGAGCCGGTCGTTGAAGAAATAGTCCTCAAACATCCGGCCCGTTTCAAGGAAGGTGACCTTCGAAGGCAGCCCAGCCATCACCGTGGGATCGTGAACGGTCTCGACGACGCCGTTGTTGATCGTGATGACGCCGTTTTCGCTGACTGCGGAGACTCGGGCTTCGGGCGGCGGCGGCGCGCCTTCCGGGCCGCCGTCGGAATACAGCCGGATGCGCGCTCCGGGCGGAATGTCCGCGGGCACGCGGAGCAGCAGGCGGCCGGCGCCGCCGTCCCGCGCATTGTACTGAAGAAGTAACGGCGTCAGCCCGTCACCCTGTTCGAGAAACGCTTTGGGGGCGAAGGGAGCGGACGCGTCCTTCAGGAGCGGCGTCCAGTCCAGGTCGCGCGCAATGATTCCGCCGGACGGCGGCGTCTCGACGATCAGGAGGAGGGAATCCGGGGATTCGGCGGCGAAGGCCCCCGGGGTCATGAGGGCGAGAACGAGAGCGCAGGCGAGTCTCATGGTGCAAACTCCTTCCGCAAAGGCCGGGCGGGCGCGCGCCTCCGCGGCAGGCGGGTTCGCGCGGCGCCGCCGATTACGCCAGCCACTCGTCGAGATGCTGCTCGACAAAGGCGTCGTCGTTCAGATGCGGGTAGGCGCTGTACACGCGGTCGATCTCGCGCCGCTGGCCCGGCGACAGCGTCTCGTTCGGGTTGAGACACCGGGTGGAGGCCATCAGTCCCTGGCGCATCAACACGTCGTGAATGCCCGCGATGCACCCGGCAAACCCGTTCGCCACGTCGAAAAACGCCGCATTGCAGTCGGTGACCTCGGCCGCGCGGGTCAGCATCGATTCCGGGACGCCCGAACCTGCTTCGACGAGGGCCCGGCACGCGTTCCACTGCTCCACGGCCGACCGGGTCCAGCAGGCCCAGTGGCCGAGCAGGCCGCCCGCGATGCGCACGGTCACGGCATCGCCGCCAACGCGCACGCGGTAGGGCGTGAGCAGGTCCACGAGGATGTTGTCGTCGTTGCCGGTGTAGAGGGCGAGGTCGCCGGCCCGGCCGGCCTCGGCCACGGCGCGCACGACGTCAAACGTCTGGTAGCGGTTGAACGGCGCCATTTTGATGGCGATCACGTTCTCGATCTCGGCAAATTGACGCCAGAATCCGGCGGGAAGCACGCGCCCCCCGACGGCGGGCTGCAGGTAAAAGCCCATGATCGGCAGGATCTCGGCCACGGCCCGGCAGTGCGCGAGCAATTCCGGGACGGTCTCGTCCTTGAGGGCCGCCAGGCTGAGCAGGCCCGCGTCGTAGCCGGTCTCGTTCAGAAACGCGGCTTCTTCGAGGGCCTGGGGAGTCTTGCCGCAGATGCCCCCGATCAGCACCACCGGACGGCCGAGGGAGGCCGCGCACGCGGCGGCGGTTTCCCGGGCCAGTTCGAGCACGGGTTTGAACAGGCCGTGTTGCGGCTGCCGAATCTCGAACTGCGTGGTATGCACGCCCACTGCCACGCCGCCCGCGCCCGCGGCGCAGTAGTAGCGGGTCAGGGCGCGCTGATGCCGTTCGTCAAATTTCCCGTCTTGCGTGAGAGCCAGGGGATGCGCCGGAATCACCGTGCCCCGGCGAAGGACGTCGAGCACGGCCGTCGAAGGCATTGGATGGGCCATGTCAGAACTTCCCGTCGCGGGTTTCGTAATGGGTAGGTTTGCCGAGGCTCGAGCCGCCGCTGGCCACCCAGTACGCCACCCACTCGATCATGGCATCGACGCTCACTTGCGGATACCCGAACAGCTTATGGCACGCCGCGGCATTGCTCAAAAGCACGTTCGGCGATTCCTCGCCCACGAGCTTCGGGGTCTTGCCCAGGAGCCTGCCCAGCCGGTCCGCCATCCACCGAATCGATACCGTTTCCGGCCCGGCCACGTTCAGGATGCGCGCGGGCGACGCCGCCAGTCCGAACCCGAGCAGCGCGACGTTGCACACGTACCCCTGCCAGACCACATTGACGTGCCCCATCGAGAGGTCAACCGGTTCGCCTTTCCAGACCTTCGACGCCACATCGTGGACGATCCCGTAGCGCAGTTCCGCGGCGTAATTGAGCCGGAACTGCAGCACCTTCGTGCCTTCGTGATTCGCGTAATAATCGAACATGCGCTCGCGCCCGAGCGTCGTCATGGCGTATTCGCCCACGGGAGCCACCGGCGTTTCCTCGGTCGCCCCGCCGCTGCCCACCGGAAGAAACGGATAGATGTTGCCCGACGAAAACGACACGATCCGCGATCTCCGGTAGCGCTGCGCGCACAATCCCGAGAGGTGCACGTTGACGGCCCACGTGTCCCACTCGGCGCCCGTCGAACCGAATTTGCGGCCGACCAGGTAGAGGACGTTTTCGGCGTCCGGCAACCGGTCGATGGCGCCCGGTTCCATGAGATTGGCCTGATGGGTTTCGACGCCAAGCCGTTCGAGCGCCTTCCGCACACCGGGCGAGGAAAACGTGGCAACGCCAATGACCTTCCGCCGCACGCCCGAGGCCTCGACGGCGCGCACGGCCATCCGCGCCAGCGTATGCCCCACCTTGCCGCCCGCCCCCAGGATCAGCAGATCGCCCTGGAGTTTGTCCATGAAATCGACGAGTGCCGGCGCCGGCGTTGACAGCAATTCGTCGAGTGCCGCCTCGGTTCTCACGGGGGGGTTGGCGGTTTTCACCGGGACCGGTTTTCCCGGGGTTCGTCTCGTGGCGGACATGGCATCCCCTTCAGGTTGCGTAAAAAAGACTGATGCGGCCATTGTGCCACAGGGCGTCCGGGGGTGCAATCGCGCGCGTTTCCCGGCGTTCCGTTTCCGGGGTGCTGCGGGGGCCGCCGTGGTTGCGGGCGGGGCAGGGCTTTGTTTAGTATGGCGGCCGCGGAATTCAGGTGCGCCCATGTCACGGCGTGAAACGGTTCTGGAGGCTTTGATGCGGAATTTCCGGCGCTTCGGCGCCCTCATCCCGGTGTGTGCGGCGTTTCTGATCGCGATCCCGTGCGCCTGTCTCATGAGTGGCTGCGGCGGCCCGTCCGGGGCGCCCCGTCAGGCGGCCGGCGCGGGAGGAAGCGACGCCGCGGGCGGCGCTCCGGCCGAAACCGGCGGCGAGCCGGTATACGGGGACTGGCTCATCACGCGGATGCCGGCCGAAACCGAGAACCTCAACCCCTACACGAGTTCCGACGCCTATGCGTCCCGGATCAATGAGTTTATTTTCGAAAGTCTGCTGGACCGCGACAACGAGACCCTCGAGATGATCCCCCGGCTGGCCGAAACCTGGGAGATCTCCGAAGACAAGCTGATGTACACCTTCACCCTCCACGAAGGGACCGTGTTTTCCGACGGCACACCGCTGACGACCGAGGACGTCAAGTTCAGTTTTGAGACGATCAAGGATCCCAAGGTCGACGCGCCGCACCTGCGCAACTATTACCAGGACGTCACCGCGTGCGAGATCGTCGATGCGCGGACGGTCCGGTTCGTGTGTTCGAAACCCTATTTCCGCCATATTGTGATGCTCGGCGGCCTCGAGATCATTCCCAAACACATCTACGGCACGGGCGACTTCAACACCCACCCGAACAACCGGAAACCCATCGGGTCGGGTCCGTACATTCTCGAGAAATGGGATCCCGGCCAGCAGATGGTGCTGGCCGAAAACCCCGTGTACTGGGGCAAACGGCCCTGGCTCGCCAAGCGCGTCTACCGGATCATTCTCTCCGACGGGCCCGCGCTTCAGGCGCTCACGGCGGGCCAGCTCGACACGATGGGCCTCACGCCGGAACAGTGGGTCCGACAGACCGGTTCCCGGCGGTTCACGGAACAGTTCAACAAATACTCGTTTTATGCGCCGTACTACAACTACGTGGGCTGGAACAGCCGCCGGCCGCAGTTCAGCGACAAGCGGGTCCGGCGCGCCCTCACCATGCTGCTCAACCGCGAGGACATCCGCGACAAGATCTTCCACGGCCTGGCGATCATCGTGACGGGCAATGCCTTCGTCGACAGTCCGGAATACAACAAGAACATCCAGCCGTGGCCCTACGACCCCGAACAGGCCAAGAAACTCCTGTCCGAGGCCGGCTGGGTCGATACCGACGGCGACGGCGTCCGCGACAAAGACGGGACCGCGTTCCGGTTCGAGCTGATCATCAAGAACGACAGTCCTGAAGCGGAGCAGATCGGCACGATCTTCCAGAACGAACTCAAACGGGCCGGCATCGAAATGTCGTTGCGGCCCCTGGAATGGGCGACGTTCCTCCAGCAGGTCGATGCGCGGAAGTACGACGCCTGCATCCTGGCCTGGTCCATGCCTCCCGATTTCGACCCGTACCAGGTCTGGCATTCGAGCATGGCCGAGGGGACCGGGTCGAATTTTGTCGGGTTCAACAACGCCGAGGCGGACCAGATCATGGAGACGGCCCGGCAGACCTTCGACCGGGACGAGCGCATCACGCTCTACCACCGGTTCCATGAGATTCTCCACGAGGAACAGCCCTACACGTTTCTTTTCTGCAGCAAATCGCTTCTGGCCGTGGACAAGCGGTTCCACGGCATCGTGATGTATCCGTTCGGCCCCGACTCGCGGGAATGGTGGGTTCCCAGGGAACTGCAGCGGTATCCGTAACCCGATGGGTAGTCCGTGAAAGCCTATCTCATACGACGATTGCTCCTGGTGATTCCGACGTTTCTCGGGATCAGCATGATTTCGTTCGCGGTCATCCAGCTGGCCCCGGGCAGCCCGATCTACATGAAATTGCGCACGGCCGAGCAGGGCATCTCCACGGACGCCAACACCCAGGAAATCCTCCGGCAAACCAAGGAGCTTTACGGACTGGACCAGCCCATTCCGATCCAGTACGTCAAGTGGCTGGGCCGACTCGTGACCCTCGACTTCGGCGAATCGTTCAAGGACCACCGTCCCGTGCGCGACAAGATCCTCGAAGCCCTGCCGATCACGCTCCAGCTCAACATCATTTCGATCTTCCTCGTCTACCTCATCTCCATTCCGATCGGGGTCTATTCCTCGACCCATCAGCGCACGTGGTCCGACACCTTCATCACGATCGGGCTGTTCGTACTGTACAGCATGCCGAGTTTCTGGGTGGCGATGCTGCTCCTGTACTTCTTCGGCGGCGGCGAATGGTTCAACTGGTTTCCGGTCTCCGGCATGAACTCCATCGGCGCCGAAAACTTCTCGTGGGTTCACTGGCTGGCCGATCGCGCCTGGCACCTGGTGCTGCCGGTGTTCTGCCTGACCTACGGCGGGCTGGCGGGGCTCTCGCGCTACGCCCGGTCGGGCATGATCGAGGTCATCCGGCAGGACTACATCCGCACGGCCCGCGCCTACGGGTTTTCGGAGAAGATCGTGGTCTTTAAATACGCCATGCGCAACTCGCTGATCCCCATCATCACGCTGCTCGGCACGCTCCTTCCCGCGCTGCTGGGCGGAAGCGTGATCATCGAAAGCATTTTCTCGATACCCGGGATGGGATTCCGGGGCTTCGACGCCCTGTTGTCCCGGGATTACCCCATGATTATGGGCCTGCTGGCGGTGTCGGCGCTGCTCACCCTGATCGGGCTGCTGCTGTCCGACCTCCTGTATGCCATCGCGGACCCGCGCATCAAATTCGAGAAATCGGACTGACGGAGCGGCATGAACGATTCGGCCATACTGAAACAGGGTTACTGGCGGCTGGTCTGGCGGCAGTTCCGCAAGAACGGGCTCGCCATGGCCGGGCTGGCGGTCATTCTCTGCCTCTTCGCCGTGGCCCTCCTGGCGCCGTTTCTGGCCCATTCGCGCCCCATCCATCTCGTGAAAGACGGACGCACGTACTGGTTCGCCAACCTGATCGACTATCCCGAGTTGATCGAGGTCGATTTCGTGACCTGGACCCCCGGCGACGGCGAGCGCGTCCTGCGCCCGCCCGTGCCGTTCGGTCCGCTCGACGACAACGTGCTTCACCGCCTCGAACCGCCCGTGTGGGCCCGCAGCGCGCCGGAAGACGGGACGGAAGTAGACAATGGGCCGTTCCGGCACTGGCTGGGCACCGACGACCGCGGCCGCGACGTGCTCAGCCGCCTCATCTGGGGCACGCGCATCTCGATGAGCATCGGGTTCGTGGCGGTCGGCATTTCGGCGCTCATCGGCGTCGTCTTCGGCGCGCTGGCGGGGTATTACGGCGGCAAGGTCGACATGGTCATCCTGCGGCTCATCGAGATCGTGATGTGTTTTCCCAGCTTCTTCCTCATCCTGACCCTGATGGCGTTCCTGCCGCCGAGCATCTGGAACATCATGGTGGCGATCGGGTTGCTGGGCTGGACGGGGATCGCCCGGCTCGTCCGCGGCGAATTCCTCCGCCTGCGCGAAAGCGATTTCGCGACCGCCGCGCGGGCCACGGGGCTCCACGACGGCTGGATCATCTTCCGTCACCTGCTGCCGAACGCGCTCGCGCCCGTCTGGGTGTCCGCCACGTTTGGCGTCGCGGGCGCCATCCTGACCGAATCCGGCCTCAGCTTCCTGGGATTTGGCGTGCCGCCGCCCGCGGCCAGTTGGGGCGAAGTGCTGAAACAGTCGCAGACGTACATCACGTACGCGTGGTGGCTGGTCACCTTTCCGGGCGCGGCCATCTTCATTACCGTGACGGCGTTCAATCTGGTGGGCGAGGGGCTGCGCGACGCCATGGACCCGCGGCTCCGGCAATAACGAAGCGAAGGAGAATGCGATGCGCATCGAACATCTGGCCCTGAATGTGAACAACCCGGCCGAACTGACCGAATGGCTGTGCGACAACCTCGACATGCGCATTCTGCGCCAATTCGGCAATCCGCCCAACGCGTTCTTCGTCGCCGACTCCGAAGAGCACACCGTGCTCGAGATCTACAAGAACCCGGACGGCCCCATTCCGGATTACGCGGCCATGAACCCGCTCACGCTGCATCTGGCGTTTGTCGCCGACGATGTGGCCGGCGCCCGCGAACGCCTGCTGGCCGCGGGCGCGACCTCCGTCAGTGACGCGGTCAAGACGCCGGGCGGCGATGAATTGGCCATGGTGCGCGCGCCGGGCGGACTGGCCATCCAGCTCATGAAACGCGCCACCCCGTTTGTGTAACACCCGATGGACACCGCGCTCAGCATCCGCAACCTGAAAACCTGGTTCTTCACCGACGCCGGCGTCGCGAAGGCCGTTGACGGCGTGTCCCTCGACATTCCGCGGGGCAAAACGGTGGCGCTGGTGGGAGAGAGCGGCTGCGGCAAGAGCGTGACCGCCCTGTCCGTGTTGCGGCTCGTGCCCGCGCCGCCCGGCCGCATCGTGGAAGGTGAGGTTCATTTCGGCGGCCGCAACCTCGTCGCGTTGTCCGAGCGCGAGATGCGCGGCATTCGCGGCAACGGCATTTCAATGATCTTTCAGGAGCCGATGACGGCGCTGAATCCGGTGTTTCGTGTCGGAAGCCAAATTGCCGCGGCGATCCGGGTCCATCGCGACGTATCGAAGAACGGCGCGATGGATCAGGCCGTCGATCTCCTCGGCCAGGTCGGGATACCCGACCCGGCGCAGCGGGCCAGCGAGTATCCCCACCAGATGTCCGGCGGCATGCGGCAGCGGGCCATGATCGCCATGGCCCTCGCGTGCAATCCCGAACTGCTCATCGCCGACGAGCCGACCACCGCCCTCGACGTGACCATTCAGGCGCAAATCCTGGACCTGCTCCGCCAACTCCAGGCCGAGCGGCACATGGCCATCCTGCTCATCACGCACGACCTCGGCATCGTCGCCGAGACCGCCGACGAGGTGGCCATCATGTACGCGGGCAAGCTCGTCGAGCAGGCGCCGGTCGCCGAATTGTTTGAGAATCCGAGGCACCCGTACACGCTGGGGCTGTTCAAGAGCCTGCCCCGCCTCGACGAGCCCCGGGGCCGCCTGCGCACCATCGAGGGGCGCGTGCCCGCCGCCACGCATTTCCCGCCGGGCTGCCGGTTCCATCCGCGCTGCGATTATGCGATGGACGTCTGCCGGGAGCATGTGCCGTCGCTTGCCATCGGCGCGCCCGGGCACGGCGTGGCCTGCTGGCTTCACGATCGGGACGCCATGAGCCGCGAGGGCCGCCCCGTAGGCATCCCCCGGAACGAGGAGGCCGCGCCATGACCGATTCTCCTTCACAACCGCCCCTTCTCGAAGTGGATGGCCTGGTCAAACACTTCCCCGTGCGGGGCGGGGTGTTTTCGCGCGTGCTGGGTGCGGTTCGCGCGGTCGACGGCGTTACCTTCTCGATCCCGAGAGGCAAGACCCTGAGCCTCGTAGGCGAGAGCGGCAGCGGCAAAACGACCGCCGGCCGGAGCATCCTGCGGCTCATCGAACCCTCCGCGGGGCGCGTGCTGTTCAACGGCGTCGATCTCACCAGGCTCGACCGGCGCGAGATGCGCCGGTACCGCAAGGCCATGCAGATCATCTTCCAGGACCCCTACGGATCGCTGAATCCGCGCATGACGGTCTACAACATGCTGTCGGAAATCCTGTCGACGCACAAGATCGTGCCGCGCGCGCAACGCCGCCAGCGCATCTACGAGATTCTCGAGCTGGTCGGGCTGCCGCCCGAAAGCGCCGACCGGTACCCCCACGAATTCAGCGGAGGCCAGCGCCAGCGCATCGGCATCGCCCGCGCGCTCGCCGTCGAACCCGAGTTGATCGTCGCCGACGAGCCCATCTCCGCGCTCGATGTCTCGATCCAGGCGCAGATCTTGAACCTGCTGCGCGATGTGCAGGAACGGCTCGGACTGACCTACCTCTTCATCGCACACGACCTCAGCGTGGTGCGCCACATCTCCGATTACGTCGCCGTGATGTACCTGGGACGCATCGTCGAGCGCGGCCGCGTTGACGACATTTTCGAGCGGCCGGTGCATCCGTACACGAAAGCGCTGTTGGCCGCGGCGCCGGTGCCCAACCCGAAGCTTGCGCGCGCGCGCCAGCCCCTTGCCGGCGACGTGCCCTCGCCCATCCATCCCCCGCCGGGCTGCCATTTCCATCCGCGCTGCCCCGATGCCGTTGCGCTGTGCCGTATCACCGAGCAGCGCCTCGTCGAGATCGCGCCCGGCCATTGGGCGGCCTGCAGCGTCCACGCCCCCCAGCCCGAATAGAACCGGCCTTCACACCGGCCCGAGGCTGCCGGGGCGCCGCAGGCGCGCCCGATGCGGATATGGCGCCGGTGATCGCTTGCGAATGGATCATCCTGTTAATCCTGTCCAAAAACTCTCTCGAGGCCTTGAAGAATTCGGCGGTAGGTTGTCCCACCCGGTGAGATGTGATACCGATCCCGATCCCGATACCGATACCGATTTCGAGACTCATGGTAGCTCTTCCGAAGCGCTGTTGGTGCACCCGATGCGGATATGGCGCCGGTGATCGCCTACGAATGGATCATCCTGTTAGTCCTGTTAATCCTGTCTAAAACGCTCTCGAGGCGTTGGCGCGCCGGAGGTGTGTGCAACCGCCGTTCTCCGTACAGTACCGTTTCCACCGGCGCCAACCGTGCAGAGGTCTGCTCACACTATCCGGCACTTCGGGGGCGCACTGTCCCTTGTGTGCGCGAAATCGCTTCCGTATACTGCGTTTCGACGCGGATACGGGTCGTTCATTCACCCCCGGCAGCAGCAATGGAGTCAGATGCATGGAAAGAGTTGTCATCATCGGGTCGGGTCCGGCGGCGTATACGGCGGCGCTCTACACGGGACGCGCGAATCTCGCGCCGCTCGTGTTCCAAGGCGAGCTCAGCAAGGAGATCCTGCCCGGCGGGCAGCTCATGACCACAACCGAAGTCGAGAATTTCCCCGGGTTCCCCGACGGCGTGACCGGACCCGAAATGATGGAGCTGTTCAAGAAACAGGCCGAACGGTTCGGCGCGAAGATGCTTCCCAGGACGGTCACGGCGGTGGATTTCTCCCGCAGGCCGTTTACGGTCGCCTCGGGCGATGAAACCTGGCAGTCCGAAAGCGTGATCATCGCTACCGGCGCCACGGCGAAGTATCTCGGCCTGGAATCCGAAGAACGTTTCATGAACCGGGGCGTTTCCGCCTGCGCGACCTGCGACGGCGCGCTCCCCCGTTTCCGCGGCAAACCCGTCGTGGTCGTGGGCGGCGGAGACTCGGCCATGGAGGAAGCCCTCTTCCTCACCAATTTCGCCAGCCGCGTACACATCATTCACCGGCGCGACAAGCTCCGCGCCAGCAAGATCATGGGCGACCGCGCCATGGCCCACGAGAAGATCGTCCTCGAATGGAACAGCGTGGTCGAGGAAGTCCTGGGCAACGACGCCAACGGCGTTACGGGCGTGCGCATTAAGGACGTGCATTCGGGCGCGCGTCGCGAGCTCGAGGCCGCCGGCTATTTCTCCGCCATCGGACACAAACCCAACTCGGACCTGTTCCGGGACGTCCTGGACATGGATGAAGTGGGCTATCTCCGCGTCGAGCCGGGCACCTCCAAGACCAACCTCGACGGCGTGTTCGCCGCGGGCGACGTGGCCGACCCCGTGTACCGGCAGGCGATTACCGCCGCCGGTTCCGGCTGCAAAGCCGCGCTGGACTGCAGCCGCTGGCTCGAGGCGCAACACGGTTGAGGCGCGCGCGGCATTGACACGCCCCGGGCCCTTGGGCCACCATGCCCACAAAGCCGTGGCGCCGGCGATCGCTATCCGGAACACCAACGTCCGTTTCACGGCCAGAAAGAGGGGGTCTCTTATGAACCGCGCTGTTGCTTTCACGTTGTCCGGACTGCTCATGGCCGCCTGCGTCGCGGTGGCGCAGGACGCGGAGCCCGTCGCCATCGGTTCGCGGCTGGAACCGCTGGTCGACACCCATCTGATTGCGACCCTGTCGGGCGGCGCGGCGTTTCGCCTGCACCAGCCTGTGCCGCGTGAGATCGTGCTCGATCACAATGAACCCTGGGAGGGCAGTGGCACCGGATACCACACGGTGTTCCAGGACGGACCGCTCTACCGCATGTATTACAAGACCTGGCACCTGGATCCGCAGCCGGGCGGTCTCAAGACGCCCCATCCGACCTTTGCGGGCTATGCCCACAGCACCGACGGCATCCACTGGGTCAAACCGCGGCTCGGCCTCTTCGAATACGAAGGGGCCAAAGACAACAACATCGTCTGGGTCGGCAAGGGGTCGCACGATTTCACCCCCTTCAAAGACACCCGGCCCGGATGCCCGCCCGAAGAGCTCTACAAGGCCGTGGGATGGGGAGACGAGCCGTCGGGACTCTATGCCTTCAAATCCGCGGACGGCATTCACTGGTCCTTCCTGCAGGACGCGCCGATCATGACGGGCTACGCCTTCGACACCCAGAACCTCGCGTTCTGGGACAGCGTCCGCAACGAGTACCGCGCCTACATCCGTGATTTCAGTCAGCAGAACTACCAGGGGGTCCGGGGCATCCGCACGGCCATATCGCCGGACTTCCGCACCTGGACCGAGGCCCAATGGCTTGAGTACGCCGACTCCCCCGTCGAACAGTTGTACACCAACCAGGTCCAGCCCTACTACCGCGCCCCCCACCTCTTCGTCGGCTTCCCGACCCGGTACGTGGAACGGGGCTGGTCGCCGTCAATGGAGGCGCTGCCGAATCCCGAGCACCGCCACCTGCGTTCCAGCGCGAGCGACCGGTACGGCATGGCCATCAGCGAAGCGCTTTTCATGACCAGCCGCGACGGACTCCACTTCAACCGGTGGAACGAGGCCTTTCTGCCGCCGGGTATCGAGCGCGCCGACAACTGGGCCTACGGCGACCATTACCTCGCCTGGCAGCTCGTGGAAACCGAATCCTGCATGGACGGCGCGCCAAGGGAGTTGTCGCTCTATGCCACCGAAAGCTACTGGACCGGGAACTCGAGCAGGCTGCGCCGTTACACGATGCGCATCGATGGTTTCGTCTCCATCGACGCCCCGTTGAGCGGCGGCGAAATCCTCACCAAACCGCTGGTGTTTGAGGGGACCGGGCTCGTCCTCAACTTCGCCACCTCCGCCGCGGGCAGCATTCGCGTCGAGGTGCAGTCTCCGGACGGCCAGCCCCTGCCCGGGTTGGCGCTCGACGACTGCCACGACGTATTCGGCGACGCCCTGGCCCGGCCGGTGGTGTGGAAGGAAGCGGCGATTGGCCCGCTTGCCGGCCAGCCCGTGCGCCTCCGGTTCGTGCTGCGCGACGCGCGCCTGTACGCCCTGCAGTTCCGCGCAAACGGAGGGTGAGAGCGGCGATCAGATGCGCGCCCAGGCTTGGTCGATGAGCGCGAACGCTTCGTCGATCTCGCGGTCGGTGATGACCAGCGGCGGACTCACACGCAGCACCTTCTTCGCCAGCGGCCCAAGGAAATGCACGCCGGCCCCGCCCGTGCCGTAATACGCCTCGAGCACGCAGCGGTTGGCCAGTTCGGCGTTCTCCATCTCGACGCCGTAGACGAGTCCTTCGCCGCGGACCGCCGTCACGAAGGGAAATTTGTCGCGCAACGCGTGAAGGCCTTCCCCCACGCGCTTCGCGGCGGCGCGGCACCGCTCGACGATCTGCTCTTCCTCAAACACATCGAGCACGGCGCAAACGGCCGCACACGAGCGCGGGTTGCCGCTGAACGTGTCGGACGCTTCGCTGTAGTCCATGGCATCAATGAGATCCGCACGGCCCACGACCGCCGCCGCGGGCTCTCCGTTGCCGATGCCCTTGCCCAGGACGACCAGGTCGGGCTGCACCCCGTAGGTCTCGTAGGCGTACATGTTGCCGGTGCGGCCGTGACAGGCCTGCACCTCGTCGAAAATGAACACGACGCCGTGCTGATTGCACCACGCCTGCAGCATCTCGTGATACCAGCGGGGCGGATGAAACGACCCGGCCGAGCCGAGATAGGGTTCGGTGATCAGCAGCGAAATCTGGCCGGGGAATTCTCTGGCCAGCGCGTCGAGTTCGTCCTGGTAGAACTTCCGGGGGCGCTCTTCTTTCATGGGAAACGAGATGAACCGCACGTTGGGGTTGGGGCTTTCGGAACCGGTGACGTCTCCCGCGAGTCCCTTCTTGCCGTGGAATCCGTAGCGCGTAGCCAGCATGATCGGGCGCCCGGGCTGATGGTGCTGTGCGGCCCACATGGCCTTCTGAATGCCCTCCGAACCGCTCGCGCCCCAGAAGACTTTCTGTGCGTTCGGGTTGGTGGCGGCCATGCTCGACACGAGCCGTTCCGCCGCGAGAACTTCCACTTCCGTCACCATGTTGTAGGCGTTGCGCGGCAGTGCCCCGGCGTATTCGCGATACCGTTCCTCAAACCGGGGATGGCCATGCCCGAGATTGGTCACCAGCACGCCCGACGTGAAATCCAGGAGCCTCCGGCCGTCAACGGTCCAGAGGGTGCAGCCCTCGGCCTTTTCCACGGTCAGTTGCGACGGCGTGTAGGTGCGCTGCCCTCGGCCCACCACGGCGTTCAGCCGTTCGCGGATCGCATTTGCCCTGGGTTCTCCTTCGTGCTGAATGGCCTGGAATGTGCCTGCCTGCGTCGCCATGATCTCTACACCTTTCCCGTTTGCCGAAAGAATTCCGCAAAAACCGGCCCAAACGGCGGCATTTGCGGAGCACGCGCTCGTTCACGCGAAAGCACCTAGTATACCCGCCCCGCCGTCCAAAACCAAAACGCACGCATCCGGCCCGTGGGCCGGGTACACACGATTCAGAAGATCTGGTGGACCCTGTGGACGGTGTGGACGTGCGGACGATCCAGGGGTTGTGTCCGGCTGGCTTGCCGTGGCGCCGCCGCAGCTAACCGGTCAATCAGATGTAGTACATGTCCGGCTGGGAAGCGTTGTCGAGGATATCGCGAATCCGGTATGTGCGCATCACCTTGGAGAGTTGGCGCGCCGCGTCTTTCCAGGCGGGTTTGAGCTCCGTGCCCGCATCGTCGTCAATGGGCAGCGGGTTGAGTATCGGGCCGTCAATGGCTTCGATAATCTCCATCAGGGTGATGTTGTCGGGTGATTTGGACAGCATGTAGCCGCCCTGCGCCCCGCGGATGCTGCGGACCAGTCCCGCCCGCTTGAGCTGCAAGAGAATGTGCACGAGGTACTTGCTCGGAATCTTGCGTTTGTCCGCGATGAACACCGCGGTGAGGGGCTGTTCGGAATGTTCATTCAGCGCCAGTTCAACAATCGCCCGGCAGGCATACTCGCACCTGGACGAGATATTCATTCGGTTGATAGCCTTCCTCTCCCGGGCGCCGTCTCCCACCACTTCTTCCGGGCGCCCGCGCGGCCGTGTGTCGCGCATGCTGTGGTCCCCGAAAACTGCTTTGGGGATCGTCCTTCCTGAACACTCATATCCTACTAGTTTTGACGCAAGAAGTAAAGAGTATTCAAGCATTTATGACATCACTGTTTCGAGGGGCGCGGATGTCCACAGGGGGCAGCGCTTCGTTGCTCTGGACTCCGGACCGGATGGGCGGACGGGCGCTCCGCTACACCGTTTGTACGCCGTGCACGAAGGCGGCCCGGATGACGGGCTTCCACTGGGGATGGGACTGGTCGAGATCGAAAACGATCAGGTTGGCGACGGCGCCGGGTTTCAGCGTGCCGAAATCGGCCTTGACGCCCAGTATCTCCGCCGGAATCATGGACGCGCACCGGAACGATTGTTCGAGCGTCATGTCGGTTTCACGCGTGGCGTTGAGGACGCCCTGCAACAGCATCAGGGCGCTGCCGGAGAGGAGATTGGTGCCGCACAGGTTGATGCGTCCCGACGGCAGCAATTCGACCATCATTCCCTTGACGCCGCTGTGGTGCGGATACATGCCCGGTTTCAAACCGGCGATTCGGACGGCGTCCGAGGTGAGAATGACGTTGTCGGACCCTTTCATGCGGACCATGGTCTTCAGCATGTCGGGTGGAACGTGGTGGAGGTCGGCGATGATCGCCGCGGCGAGCCGGTCCTCGGCCAGCTGGGGCCAGAGGGGGTTGCTGTGGCGGTCCAGTTCGGCGGCAAGGCCGTTTCCGAGGTGGGTGCAGAGGCGCGCGCCGGCGTCCACCGCCTCGGCGATCTGGTCCTCGGAGGCATGGTGGTGCCCGAGCGCCACGGTCACGCCGCGCTTCACCAGACCCTCGATAAACGCCATGCCCCGTGGAAGTTCGGGCGCGACGGTCGTGTAGAGCACGTGGCCGCCGCTGGCTCGGTTGAGCTTGTCGAAATCGCGCAGGCTGGGTTCACGGACATAGCGTTTGGCGTGCGCGCCCCGGGGCCCGTCCAGCGGGGACAGAAACGGCCCTTCGAGATGGAGGCCCGGCACGGCGCGCGCCACTTCCGGGTCTTCCAGAGCCGCCGCGATGACCCGGCAGGCGTGTTCCATATTGGCAAACGTGTTCGTGGTGATGGTGGGCACCCATTTCGAGACGCCCCACGTGGCGAGGAACCGGGTGAGTTCGAGCACATCGCCGGGTTTGGCTTTCGGCCCCTGGAGATTGATGCCGTTGCCGCCGTTGACCTGAATGTCGAAAAGCGTCGGGCCGATGATGGAGGAGCGGGTACCGTAATCGGGACGGCCAAAGCCCCCGCCTTGCGTGATGGCCTCGATTATTCCGTCGCGGATGGTGATGTGAACCGGCCGCCCTGACCCAACCGGGATTCCGCATACCGTGACGGCTCCATTGGCGCCTGGGATGTCCACGCTAGTGCCCTCGTTTATGCCCGCTGCTCACCGTCGATAAACACCGCCTTGAGGTTCGTCTTCCACTTTTCATGCGACTTTGTGATGGTGAATGCCACGAAATTGGCTTTCGTTCCCGGTTTGGGAAGCCGGAACGGGTGTTTGAGCCCGAAAAGCCGCGCCGGTATGGATGACGCGCACGCCAAGGCCTGCCGCAGGGTTAAGTCGGTGACGCGCATGGCGTTGACCACGCCCTGCAACAGCATCAGGGAACTGCCGCCCAGGTATTCCGTTCCGCTCAGGCAGATCCGGCCCGACGGCTTCAGTTCCACTGGGATCCCGCCCAGATCATAGGCCCCCGGCTTCAATCCGGCCAGATGCACGCAGTCCGAGACCAGAATCACCCGCTGCGGCTGCTTTGCCCGCACAAATGCCCGCAGCACATGCGGCGGCAGGTGTTCGAGGTCGGCAATGAGCGACGCCAGGAGGTGATCGTTCGCCAGTTGTGGCCAGAGCGGATTGTGGTGGCGGTCCATGGTGCCGACCAGACCGTTGCCCAGATGCGTGGTCAGGACGGCCCCCGCCTCCACGGCGCGCTCAATCTCGAGGGGCGACGCATTGTGATGGCCAAGGGCGACGCGCACCTTGCGCCGGCTCACTTCGCGAATAAAACCAAGGGCGCCCTCAACTTCCGGGGCCACGGTGATGTACGCGATCTGACCGTCCGCGGCTTTCATGAATTCCTCGAATTCCTCGAGCGACGGCGGCCGGACCTGCTGCCTGTCGTGCGCGCCGCGCGGACCGTCGTCGGGCGAGATGTAGGGGCCCTCGAGGTGAATGCCGGGAATGGCCTGCCGGACGCGCGGATCCTGCAGGGCGGCCGCAATCACGGCGCAACCGTGAAGCATGTGCCCGGCCGGCCCGGTAATGAGCGTGGGAATCCAGTGCGAGACGCCCTGGGACGCGAGAAAATCGTTGAGTGCGCACACATCATCGGGCGTGACGGAATCGCCCTGCAAATCGATGCCGTTCGCGCCGTTGACCTGAATATCGAATAACGTCGGGGCGATGATGCAGGTGCTCGAGCCGATCTCCGGCGTGGCGCGGCCCGCCGGCTTGATTTCTTCGATTTGTCCGTCTTTCACGAGGATGTCGGACGGTTCATCCGCGCCCGCGAGTATACCCCGTACCAAAATGCGATGTTTTCTGGAAGCCACGTACCCGTCTCCTTGCGATTGGCAAGGGTTCTACCACAATCCGCCCCGGGAAACAATACGGACTTGCACGCCGCCGCCCCGCCGGCCCGGCCCCCCCGGGACTCTGGGGCCTCATAAAGTGCTGCAATACAAGGTGTTCGATTAATTCTGACGTTTGGTAATCAGATCGGAGAGAAGCTGGTGGCGGGCATTGAACAGGCGGTGGTACACCAGCACGGCGATCAGCATGCATCCGAGGGAGGTGGCAGCGGCGATCATGAACATGACGACGATCTGGTATTCCACCGCCTTGAGGGGGTCTTCCCCCGCGAGAATCTGGCCGGTCATCATTCCGGGCAGGGAGACGAGTCCGGCGACCATCATGGAATTGATGATGGGGATCATGCCCCGGCGCACGGCGTCAGACAACGGCGCGCGTGCGGCTTCCCAGCGCGTTGCGCCGTGGGCGAGTTCCATTTCAACCTGGTCGCGTTTGTCCGCGAGGGTCTGCAGGATCTGGTCGAGGCACAACGATATGCCGGTCAAGGCATTGCCAAGGATCATGCCCAGAAGGGGAACCAGGTATTGGGGTTTGTACCAGGGTTCGATCTGAATGATCGCTCCCGTGACGAGGACGGCCGTCAGCCAGGCGCTGAGAACGAGCGTGACAACGGCGCGCCAGGTTGCCCCGGGAAAGGTGCGGCCCGACCGCTGGACCGCCGCGCGCCCCGCAATGACGGTCATCACGAGAATGACCCCCAGGATCGGCAGCACATGTTCCAGGCGGAAGACCCATCGGAGGATGACGCCGACGAGGAGCAACTGCACGACTGTGCGCACCGAGGCCAGGACCAGGCGTTTCTCGAGCCCGAGCTGCAAAGCAAGACTGATGCCGCCGGCAATCAGCACGAGACCGGCCGCCAGCACGAGCTGCCAGGGACTTAACGCGACCGCACCCGGCCCCGGGCCATCCATCATGCCGCTCCTTTCGCTGACGCGAGGTCGATGACGCGGTCGCAGCGTGCGGTGATGCGCCCGCGTTCATGCGAGACGATCAGCGCGGCCAGCCCACGCCGGCGGGCCTCGCGGCGGACCACCTCGTCGACGGCTTCGGCGGCCGCGTCGTCGAGGGCGCTGCTGGGTTCGTCGAGCAGGACCACATCCGGCTCCGCCAACAGGGCGCGGAGCAGGCAGATGCGCTGACGCTGGCCTTCGGAGAGCGACAGGGCCTCCTGTGTCATGCGGCCGGGTTCGAGGAGCAATTGCGCCATCAGATCGAGAGCGCGCGGTTCATCAAATACCGCCTTCGCCGCACCGTATCGAAAGGCGCGCGACAGGTTCTGGCGGACGGTCCCTTCCAACAGCACGGGCCGTTGCGCCACGAGAATCACGCGCCGGCGGAACGCGGGCCATCCGAGCGTCTCGGGCGTCTGCCCGCGCAGGCGCACGCTGCCCGCAACGGGATCGATCAGGCCCGCGATGGCGCGCAACAGGGTCGTTTTACCGCAACCGGACGGCCCCGTGAGCGCCGCCAGTTCGCCGGTTCCCAAAGAAATGGCGACATCCTGCAACAGGGGGATCCCGTTGGCTGAGACCGCGAATCCCTCGATCCGAAGCACTGGTTCCGTCACGAGCCGACCTCTTTAGGCCGGAAAACCGGCCAGGAAGCGTACGTACGTCTCGATGCCCTTGAACAGTGTGGGCAAATGCTGTTTTTCATTGGGCCCGTGGATGCTGTCGTCCGGCAGACCGAACCCTAGCAGGACGGATTCGACCCCCAGCTTCGCCTGAAGCACGCCGACCACGGGAATGCTTCCGCCTTCGCGCCGGAACACGGGCTCCATTCCGAAGACGTCCTTGAGGGCCTTCGCGGCCGCGCGGACCGGCGCGGCGTGGCGGTCCATGAGCGCGCCGGGACCGTGCGAGAGCTCGCGCACGCGCCACGTGACGGTATCCGGCGCGTTTTCGGAGAGGTACTGTTCCAGCATGGATTTGATCGCGGCGGGCTCCTGCCTGGGCACGAGGCGGCACGAGAGTTTGGCGAGGGCCTTCGCCGGAAGCACGGTTTTCGCGCCTTCGCCGATGAACCCCGAAACCAGGCCATTCACTTCAAGCGTGGGACGGCCGCCCACGCGCTCGAGGGTGGTGTACCCCGCTTCGCCCCAGAGCCGGGGAGCGCCCGTCATGGCTTTCCAGTCGTTGTCGGTCATGGGCCAGCGGGCGATCTGATGGCGTTCTTCGTCGTCGAGGGGAACGACCGCGTCGTAGAACCCGGGCAGGGTCACCCGGCCGCCGGCGTCGTGCATGCCGGCCACGAGTTCGCACAGCACCTGGGCGGGATTGTGCACGGAGCCGCCGAACAGGCCGGAGTGCAGGTCTTTGCCGGGACCGCGGACTTCCAGTTCGAAATAGGCCAGCCCGCGCAGCGCGTACACCAGCGACGGCAGATCCGGGGCGAGAATGCCCGAATCGCAGTTCAAGACAAAATCGCATGCGAGCAAGTCGCGGTGCGCTTCGATGAACGCGTCAAGACTTGGCGAGCCGATCTCTTCTTCGCCTTCGAGCAGGTACTTGAGGTTGACCGGGAGGCTGCCCTGGAGGGCGAGAGCTTCGACGGCTTTGATCTGCGCGAAGATCTGGCCTTTCATGTCCGATACGCCGCGGGCATACAGGCAGTCGCCCCGGATCGCAGGCTCGAACGGCGGCGAATCCCATTCGTCGAGCGGATCGGCGGGCTGGACGTCGTAATGGCCGTAGACCAGCACGGTGGGCTTGCCCGGCGCGCCCAACCATTCCGCATACACCATCGGGTGGAGCGGGGTGGGCATCAGCTCCGCGCGCGTCATGCCCACGCCGTTCAGGGCGTCGCGCAGCCATGCGGCCGTGCGCTGCATGTCCTGCCGGTGTTCAGACAGGGTCGAGACGCTGGGGATGGCCACCAGGGCCTTCAATTGTTCGAGATACGCGTCATGGTGAGAGCGCACATGCGTCAATGCGGCGTCCAGAGCAGCCATTCTTCCTCCTTCGGGGGGATAGAGTTGTATGGACAACGATGATACCACAGCCTCTGGAACCCGTTGAAGAACAGGAGAACGGCCATAGAGTTCGAAACCACCACCGAAGAACGGGGACATGTTCCAAGTGCCGCCCCCGGCGCGACTACGTGTCCCCGTTCGAACCGGATGGGCAGCCACGGGGGGCTGCCCCTACATGGGTAAGTGGATGGGCAATCCCGAATGCGGCGATATTATGTCCCCGTTCCTGCGGCCCTGAAAGGGCGACCCAGATCCCGCAGGATACAACAAGAGATTGGCCACAGAGGGCACAGATCTCAGGGTTTGAAAACGCCGGCCAGGCACGTCGACACAGGCGGCATCCCCCGCGTTGACGACA